>JASEJN010000040.1 GCA_030016385.1 Clostridiales bacterium
TACAGGCACATTTTATGACTTGCTTTGTAGCATTGGTTATTGCAAGAATTCTTGAAATGAAACTTGATCATAAATATAGTATTGGGCAGATGCTGGATAGTCTGAGCAAGGCAGAATGTACTCACATAAAACAGAACTATTACCTATTCGATTATTACGATGACACTTTAAAAGATATCGGGAATATTTTTGGCATAGATTTTTCCAAGAGAATCAGAAGTTTGGGTGAAATTAAAAAAATTTTAGCCGACACAAAAAAAAGTCAAAATTCACTATGATATTATGACAAAAATGGGCAGCCTCAAACTTGCATATTATGCCGGTTTGAGACTACTTCTATGCCTATTTAACTGCAAAAGTCAGGATATACAACTTATTACACAAAGGCAACAGGATAAGGGACCCATTGCACGGCAAATTCGCGAACCCATTTCCTTCCAAAATCCTTATCAAAGGATTTTTTAAAAATGCCATTTCAGCATTAATATTTCGGAAGGAGCGTAATTCGGGTCTTTGACAGTTGTGTAGATGGCAAAATTTTATGGAAGCTTGAAAACAGGGCTTTTTTTATTAAAAAAACGTCAAATTTATCTATTTTACTATTGAGTACTTTAGGGTACTGTGGTATAATATAAGGGATGGAAGGTGTTATTTATGAGATTAAAAATATCCAAATCCCCAAACGCAGCATCGCTTTATGTTATCAAATCTACATATGAACACGGAAAACACTCGTCTAAGATTGTTGAAAAGCTTGGAACAGTTAAGGAGTTAACTAAAAAATTAAACGGGCAGGATCCTATCGAGTGGGCAAAAAAACATATCGAGGAACTTAACCAAAAAGAAAGGGAAGAAAACCGTGAGGTTATAGTCAAGTATTCTCCAGCCAAGATAATTGCAAAAGGCGAACAGCGTTCTTTTAATGGCGGCTACCTTTTTCTACAGCAGATATACTACAAACTCGGACTCAATAATGTCTGTAATAAAATATCCCGAAAGTATAAATTTACGTTCAATTTGAATTCAATACTTTCAAGACTGGTATATGCAAGAATCATTTACCCATCTTCAAAGCTTGCAACATTCCAGCTTTCCAAGAGGTTTATAGAGCAACCTGATTTTGAACTCCAGCATGTATATAGAGTACTCGAAATTGTTGCCAGGGAAGGTGACTTCATACAGTCTTCCCTGTACAATAACAGCCTGAAGATTTCCAAAAGAAATACGGGCGTGCTTTATTACGACTGCACCAATTACTTTTTTGAAACCGAGCAGGAAGAGGGGTTGAAACAATATGGTGTTTCAAAAGAACACAGGCCAAACCCCATCGTACATATGGGACTGTTTATGGACGGAGATGGCATTCCTCTTGCCTTTGACATCGACAAGGGAAATACAAATGAGCAACTGACATTAAAGCCGCTGGAGAAAAAAATCCTATCCGATTTTAACCTTTCAAAGTTTATTGTGTGTACTGACGCAGGGCTGGCATCGGATGGCAACAGGAAATTTAACAATAAAGGCGAAAGGGCGTTCATTACGGCACAGTCCATCAAAAAGCTAAAGATTAACCTTAAAAAATGGGCTCTTGACCCAGGAGGCTGGTCCCTTGCTGATAATGGCACCTATGACATTACAAAACTTGACGAGGACAAAGACAGGGATAAAATCTTTCATAAGGAACGATGGATAAAAGAAAATGGTTTGGAACAGAGGATTGTTGTAACATACTCCATCAAATACCGTAATTATCAGAGGATGATTCGAAACTCCCAGGTAGAACGGGCACAAAAGGTGATTGATTTCAACCCTGGAAAGTTAAAAAAATATAACTCCAATGATTACAAAAGGTTTATTGAGAAAGACCACTGCACTGCCGAACATTACAGCATAAACACGGAACTTATTTCAAAGGAAGAAGCATTCGATGGCTTCTATGCTGTGTGTACTAATCTTGAAGATAATGCTTCCGAAATTATCAGGGTGAATAAAAGACGATGGGAAATCGAAGAATGTTTTCGGATCATGAAAAGCGAATTCAAGGCAAGACCAGTATACCTGAGCAGGGATGACAGGATAAAAGCCCATTTTACTACCTGTTTCATTTCCCTGGTCATCTACAGATTACTTGAAAAGAAACTGAACAGGAAATATACATGCCGGGAAATAATTAACGGATTGAGGGACATGAATTTCTTTGAAGCGAAGGGCGACGGTTACATACCTGCTTATGCCAGAACTGATTTTACAGATGACTTACATGAAACGTTTGGTTTCCGCACTGATTATCAGATTGTTAGCACAAGCCAAATGAAAAAAATTTTAAAAAGTACAAAATCATAAAAAATTACTCACTTTTTAATCAGTCCCAAAAAGCTTGAAGCCTCCTAATTTCAAGGGCTTTCAAGCTTTTTATTTTTATCAAGTGTGAAATTTCAAAGTAACTTCCACTTTAAAAGGATAAGGGGTGGAATTTAATTTGATAATTAATTATAGGATTTCAATCCACGCACCCGTGAAGGGTGCGACATATTGCTAACCGCCATTTCGGCAGACTAAAAAGATTTCAATCCACGCACCCGTGAAGGGTGCGACCTTGCAGTCGCAGGCATGCAGCTTATGGATGCCGATTTCAATCCACGCACCCGTGAAGGGTGCGACTTACAATCTTTCTATCATAAACAGTGTATCAGAGTATTTCAATCCACGCACCCGTGAAGGGTGCGACACCAACATATTGGCTAAAAATGCCTGCCAAAACTATTTCAATCCACGCACCCGTGAAGGGTGCGACTGCTTCTTTATATAGGCTCGTTCAATATCTCTATAATTTCAATCCACGCACCCGTGAAGGGTGCGACCAAACTATCTAAGTTAACAAGTTCTCCATATTCAATTTCAATCCACGCACCCGTGAAGGGTGCGACTTACTGCGGTATCAAGCCTGCCGGATGCATTACATATTTCAATCCACGCACCCGTGAAGGGTGCGACGGCACCCATCTATTCATATGCCACGCAAAGCAGCAAATTTCAATCCACGCACCCGTGAAGGGTGCGACATACTTGGCGAAGGAACTGAGGAAGCATCATCGGGAATTTCAATCCACGCACCCGTGAAGGGTGCGACTTTACTAAATTTAACATACTTTTAGGCCAAAAATATATTTCAATCCACGCACCCGTGAAGGGTGCGACATCTACCATCACAAGATGATGAACAATATGCAAGATTTCAATCCACGCACCCGTGAAGGGTGCGACGGGATAGATTGAACGAGTTACAGGTAAAGGAGGTATTTCAATCCACGCACCCGTGAAGGGTGCGACTCCATTCAATTATGTTTGCCCCGGGTTGTAGTATGGATTTCAATCCACGCACCCGTGAAGGGTGCGACTTATATATAACAAATTTCTCCCATGGCTCCAACAAATTTCAATCCACGCACCCGTGAAGGGTGCGACGCTGTGGCCTGTTTGAGATTGTCAACTATATCTTTAAATTTCAATCCACGCACCCGTGAATGGTGCGACTATATCGTTATTGAATTCGTTATTGAAACTGTTATTGAATTTCAATCCACGCACCCGTGAAGGGTGCGACTCCTCTTTCGACTTCACCGTTTCAGCGCCAACCGAATTTCAATCCACGCACCCGTGAAGGGTGCGACAATGTGGTTTACAAATAATCATATAAAATGTTCAATTTCAATCCACGCACCCGTGAAGGGTGCGACGTCAAAATCACTGGATTGTAACTTTGACAAATTTATTTCAATCCACGCACCCGTGAAGGGTGCGACTTTACCCATGCTTACAACTAAATGTGATAAGGGGATTTCAATCCACGCACCCGTGAAGGGTGCGACAAATCTGATTCCCCGATGCAGGTAACAATTAGCAATATTTCAATCCACGCACCCGTGAAGGGTGCGACGCTTTGCACTGGTGTAATCCCCGGCTCCTGTGCCATTTCAATCCACGCACCCGTGAAGGGTGCGACCCTGCCATAATAGGCAGGTTGGCAGGCTTCAAAACTATTTCAATCCACGCACCCGTGAAGGGTGCGACTGGCATTAATGCCTTTATCTGGTCACCGGTCACTGATTTCAATCCACGCACCCGTGAAGGGTGCGACTATACTGTATTGCATTCTATCACCTTCTCATATGTATTTCAATCCACGCACCCGTGAAGGGTGCGACTGAAAATAAACCAGAGTAACATAAAAGCCCTATGAGATTTCAATCCACGCACCCGTGAAGGGTGCGACTTTTTCCATAAGAATTTTCATAGCCTTACGCATATATTTCAATCCACGCACCCGTGAAGGGTGCGACCCATAATGCCGTATATACATATCCCTGAATTCTGCATTTCAATCCACGCACCCGTGAAGGGTGCGACTGGAACGAATACAGTAAGTGTTGAGGTATTAAATTAATTTCAATCCACGCACCCGTGAAGGGTGCGACGAACCAATACCGCAACCCAAACTCAAATCGGTTATATTTCAATCCACGCACCCGTGAAGGGTGCGACTACGAAATCGCCTAAAATGCTGGAAGGCTAAAAATATTTCAATCCACGCACCCGTGAAGGGTGCGACTATCTGAAATGTTGCTTTACCTTGTCATATATTGTATTTCAATCCACGCACCCGTGAAGGGTGCGACGAGCAAATGCTTTTATTTTTCCCATTACCGAGACGTATTTCAATCCACGCACCCGTGAAGGGTGCGACACGCATAAAACGCTTGAACAAATTGCAGATGAAATATTTCAATCCACGCACCCGTGAAGGGTGCGACTTAATGTTATGTTATCATTATACTTTCTTATTTTATATTTCAATCCACGCACCCGTGAAGGGTGCGACGTAAATTATGCAATATAGTCACATCTGCATTGTGCGATTTCAATCCACGCACCCGTGAAGGGTGCGACATCAAGGCATAACGGCATAGTAAATTTTGAAAAATTATTTCAATCCACGCACCCGTGAAGGGTGCGACCTTCATCATCAACGCTCTTACCTTCATCAGTATCGATTTCAATCCACGCACCCGTGAAGGGTGCGACTCGGCTGGACGTGCCGGCTAAGCAGTGGATATTTATTTCAATCCACGCACCCGTGAAGGGTGCGACTAACCTAAAAAGTCATCTTCTGATTCTTCTTCTACTATTTCAATCCACGCACCCGTGAAGGGTGCGACTCAGCTTCTTTGTCAGTCTGCTTGTCTATTATCCGATTTCAATCCACGCACCCGTGAAGGGTGCGACCCTTAATCTTTGTTGCGATTTCGACATCCTTCTCGGATTTCAATCCACGCACCCGTGAAGGGTGCGACTTCAAATTGAGTTTTTGTATCTACCTTGCCATTTTATTTCAATCCACGCACCCGTGAAGGGTGCGACATCAAGTATGACGGCCAAATAACAATAGCAACCGGATTTCAATCCACGCACCCGTGAAGGGTGCGACCAAGAGCAGAGGATGACTTTGATTCAGTAGAAGAAATTTCAATCCACGCACCCGTGAAGGGTGCGACTGATACTCTTAATAGTATATTTGATAGCGTGAATATTTCAATCCACGCACCCGTGAAGGGTGCGACGACATGAGGATCCTTCCACTACACAGATATATGCAATTTCAATCCACGCACCCGTGAAGGGTGCGACTTAATCCAGCGATCATATTAATAGCCATTTGAATAATTTCAATCCACGCACCCGTGAAGGGTGCGACACCGTAAATATTGATGGTCTTGCTGATGCTATTATATTTCAATCCACGCACCCGTGAAGGGTGCGACACGAATTAGAATGTACAAATAGAATGCCTATGAGGATTTCAATCCACGCACCCGTGAAGGGTGCGACTCCACAAACATTGCCATACATTGCAAAAAAAATAAGATTTCAATCCACGCACCCGTGAAGGGTGCGACTATGATGCAGATTTTATAAACGTTGTTGTTTGGAGATTTCAATCCACGCACCCGTGAAGGGTGCGACCCCTGAGCAGTGGGAAGATTGGGATATTTATCAGAATTTCAATCCACGCACCCGTGAAGGGTGCGACACATAGCAAATCCGTCTCTGATATATCCAGGGCAATTTCAATCCACGCACCCGTGAAGGGTGCGACTGGAGCTGTAACAGATAGAGTTTACCCAGATAAAATTTCAATCCACGCACCCGTGAAGGGTGCGACACAGTGTTTATGCTCCGATATGGATGGACAACAAAATTTCAATCCACGCACCCGTGAAGGGTGCGACCTACGCTTATGTTTCATGCTCTCACCCCTTCTTTTATTTCAATCCACGCACCCGTGAAGGGTGCGACATTAATGCCGTTTCTACCTTGCCAAGTCTTGCTTATTTCAATCCACGCACCCGTGAAGGGTGCGACCCTTCTTGAGTGCGGCATTAGATGGAAAGATATATTATTTCAATCCACGCACCCGTGAAGGGTGCGACAGAAGATGAAGCGGTTGAAGAAGGTTGCATTACCTTTATTTCAATCCACGCACCCGTGAAGGGTGCGACAGATACAAATGAAAAAGCAAATGCAAGGATAAAAATTTCAATCCACGCACCCGTGAAGGGTGCGACAGACTACATGCGGGGAATGACGCACATATTGTGTATATTTCAATCCACGCACCCGTGAAGGGTGCGACAAATATATGAGGGCTATATCGTAAGATACAAAGGATTTCAATCCACGCACCCGTGAAGGGTGCGACTCGATGATAAAACATTACAGGATATGCTTGATAATATTTCAATCCACGCACCCGTGAAGGGTGCGACCATGATATAATAAAAATAATGAAAGATTAAAAGAATTTCAATCCACGCACCCGTGAAGGGTGCGACATAGGGTAATATTGTAAAATATTCATTTGGCGGTATTTCAATCCACGCACCCGTGAAGGGTGCGACTTGTCAAAATCACTGGATTGTAACTTTGACAAATTATTTCAATCCACGCACCCGTGAAGGGTGCGACATCTTCGTAGGCTCCCAGCCTATCAACGATTTTCTATTTCAATCCACGCACCCGTGAAGGGTGCGACGACCTGCCACCTTTCGGCCAAATCCTTTTTAGTAAATTTCAATCCACGCACCCGTGAAGGGTGCGACGATTATTTTGCATTCAATCACCCCTTGAGGGTTTATTTCAATCCACGCACCCGTGAAGGGTGCGACTTGGTATTATGGCCTTTACATCTCCTTGCATAGGAATTTCAATCCACGCACCCGTGAAGGGTGCGACGAAAACTATATTAATAACTATGAAGCAGATGAAAAAATTTCAATCCACGCACCCGTGAAGGGTGCGACTTAGCCCTGTCCGGCCGTTGAAGTGATGTGATGAATTTCAATCCACGCACCCGTGAAGGGTGCGACTTAAAATATCAAATGTGATGATACAATATATATGATTTCAATCCACGCACCCGTGAAGGGTGCGACAATGCAGCATAAACATTTAAAATGGCATTGTCATATTTCAATCCACGCACCCGTGAAGGGTGCGACAAAATATATGAGGGCGATATCGTAAGATACAAAGGATTTCAATCCACGCACCCGTGAAGGGTGCGACTAATGCAGCATAAACATTTAAAATGGCATTGTCATATTTCAATCCACGCACCCGTGAAGGGTGCGACCTGGAAGGGGAGGAAACTTTCGCCCTTGAGGCAAGATTTCAATCCACGCACCCGTGAAGGGTGCGACCTGCGCAATCATTAGCAAACCAAATGTATAGCACTATTTCAATCCACGCACCCGTGAAGGGTGCGACACAGGTGACCGTTAAGTGCTTGAAAGCCTACATAATTTCAATCCACGCACCCGTGAAGGGTGCGACTTGAGCTTATAGTGGTCAGCATCTTCCATGTCGTAATTTCAATCCACGCACCCGTGAAGGGTGCGACCTGAAAAAAGTTATACAGTGTATTTCGCTGAGCAAATTTCAATCCACGCACCCGTGAAGGGTGCGACAATTACCATGCGGTTGTCCATCTATTGCCATACCTATTTCAATCCACGCACCCGTGAAGGGTGCGACATTTTACGTTTGCTAAATTTTTCGATTACCAATTTAATTTCAATCCACGCACCCGTGAAGGGTGCGACGATCTATTCTCCACTCGTTATCATTGACTTTAACCATTTCAATCCACGCACCCGTGAAGGGTGCGACTCGCAGGCATATTTGCATTCACCCGCTCCCATGCAATTTCAATCCACGCACCCGTGAAGGGTGCGACTTACCTAAGGATATTGTGGAGGCTATGCAAATTGAATTTCAATCCACGCACCCGTGAAGGGTGCGACTTTAAACTCTATCTGCTTCCCATCCTTATTTATCAATTTCAATCCACGCACCCGTGAAGGGTGCGACTTAGCCCTGTCCGGCCGTTGAAGTGATGTGATGAATTTCAATCCACGCACCCGTGAAGGGTGCGACTCAAACATATTAGATTATAATTCTGTAATTGTAAATTTCAATCCACGCACCCGTGAAGGGTGCGACATACTACATTGTAGTATCATAATAATTGTAAAGAATTTCAATCCACGCACCCGTGAAGGGTGCGACGCAAATAATTGGTATGATATGTTTGAAGATTGGGATTTCAATCCACGCACCCGTGAAGGGTGCGACTAAGAAAGAGCTATTAAAATCATGTGGTTTTCGGATTTCAATCCACGCACCCGTGAAGGGTGCGACTCTTTTCCTTGGTTCGGCTATGCAGTTTAGTATTATTTCAATCCACGCACCCGTGAAGGGTGCGACTCAGCTTCTTTGTCAGTCTGCTTGTCTATTATCCGATTTCAATCCACGCACCCGTGAAGGGTGCGACTCAATACCGCCGTTTACTTGATTCTTAAACAGTCTATTTCAATCCACGCACCCGTGAAGGGTGCGACTGCCACGGGTCGAATGTAATTGCAGGCCTGCCCAATTTCAATCCACGCACCCGTGAAGGGTGCGACTACTTTGCATACTTTGAGCTGCTAAACGGTTTTAAATTTCAATCCACGCACCCGTGAAGGGTGCGACGTTTGATAAAAAGGCAAAAGAAGATAGCAAATAAATTTCAATCCACGCACCCGTGAAGGGTGCGACTGTTGCTTTCCAGCATTTCGCATTTTGTCTTGACATTTCAATCCACGCACCCGTGAAGGGTGCGACGTAGGTACTGGTATATTCATAGTGATTGCCAAATGATTTCAATCCACGCACCCGTGAAGGGTGCGACTGCCACGGGTCGAATGTAATTGCAGGCCTGCCCAATTTCAATCCACGCACCCGTGAAGGGTGCGACATGCTTATGAACGCAATTTCAGTGACATTTCAAATATTTCAATCCACGCACCCGTGAAGGGTGCGACTTCAAATTGAGTTTTTGTATCTACCTTGCCATTTTATTTCAATCCACGCACCCGTGAAGGGTGCGACTTACTTGATTCTTAAACAGTCTGAATGTAACGTATTTATTTCAATCCACGCACCCGTGAAGGGTGCGACAAGATGATGCCGATGGCTAGAGTGTCTAGTATGCAATTTCAATCCACGCACCCGTGAAGGGTGCGACTTGTTGTATTAAACTTTTTTGTAAAGATATGCAGATTTCAATCCACGCACCCGTGAAGGGTGCGACCTAAAAACAGTTTTATAAAATTAAGCTCCTCGTTGATTTCAATCCACGCACCCGTGAAGGGTGCGACATCCCGACTTTATCGCCATCAAAGCCAGCAAGAGCATTTCAATCCACGCACCCGTGAAGGGTGCGACCCATTCTTTCCCGTATAACTTCCGGGACAACTGCCATTTCAATCCACGCACCCGTGAAGGGTGCGACGGAGATTGAAATATAAAGGAGGCTATATATTGGAATTTCAATCCACGCACCCGTGAAGGGTGCGACTATCCAAAACCTTACTTATTGCAGCCATTTCTTGATTTCAATCCACGCACCCGTGAAGGGTGCGACCTGTGGTTGCATGGAAGATTGCGGCGGTAACAGCATTTCAATCCACGCACCCGTGAAGGGTGCGACGATACGTAAGGAATTTTACGGAAAGAGCAAAAAGATTTCAATCCACGCACCCGTGAAGGGTGCGACATAATGGTTAACCAGATATATGTCGATATGCTTGTGAATTTCAATCCACGCACCCGTGAAGGGTGCGACGATATCAGGCTTGATATTAAGGACCAAGGTAGGAATTTCAATCCACGCACCCGTGAAGGGTGCGACTTGTCAGTCTGGATTCCAAAGTTAATAGCAGAGGAATTTCAATCCACGCACCCGTGAAGGGTGCGACATAAAAAAGTTAAAGAAATTATATACCGGTATATGATTTCAATCCACGCACCCGTGAAGGGTGCGACGGAATTAACATCCCAGACTGCTCAGGCCTTAAAAATTTCAATCCACGCACCCGTGAAGGGTGCGACTAATAGGTCCAAAAATAAAGAAAAAAAGCTTATATTATTTCAATCCACGCACCCGTGAAGGGTGCGACTTATCTATATCAAATTCATGCTTAATACTGTTGATATTTCAATCCACGCACCCGTGAAGGGTGCGACCCTCAAGCCACTTTTCAAACCATTCATATACTCGATTTCAATCCACGCACCCGTGAAGGGTGCGACCTCACAAGTGAGTATGACATAATCGAAAAAGTTGAATTTCAATCCACGCACCCGTGAAGGGTGCGACACGTGGTAAATCTGCGCTGCTTCGGCATACCCATATTTCAATCCACGCACCCGTGAAGGGTGCGACAGTGCCGGCTGCAGGGATGAATATATATTTGCAAATTTCAATCCACGCACCCGTGAAGGGTGCGACTTAACCTTTCCGTTTACTTTCCCTATTGTGTTCGATTTCAATCCACGCACCCGTGAAGGGTGCGACTTGCAATGTTTGAATAAGCGCATCCTCAATGCAGATTTCAATCCACGCACCCGTGAAGGGTGCGACTATAAAGCCTGTATATTGTCTCATAGCGCTCAAATATTTCAATCCACGCACCCGTGAAGGGTGCGACATACATTACAATAATATTATCGAAAGGAGGTAAACATTTCAATCCACGCACCCGTGAAGGGTGCGACGATTATCCTGAAAAGCTCATTACTTTGATTGAACAATTTCAATCCACGCACCCGTGAAGGGTGCGACCAAGCTCTATTCCCCAGTAATAACCATTTTCTCGATTTCAATCCACGCACCCGTGAAGGGTGCGACATAAAGTTACTCATATAGCGTAATTAAAAAGAGGTATTTCAATCCACGCACCCGTGAAGGGTGCGACGTTATTAACATCATACTGTGTGGCTGATTCATTGATTTCAATCCACGCACCCGTGAAGGGTGCGACTGCCTAGTTAGAAAACAATCTGATGTTGAATCTGGAATTTCAATCCACGCACCCGTGAAGGGTGCGACGAGATTGAAATATAAGGAGGAGCTAAAATGAATAATTTCAATCCACGCACCCGTGAAGGGTGCGACCCACTTATATCTGAATCTGATGTAACCTTATACCAATTTCAATCCACGCACCCGTGAAGGGTGCGACTATGAATTATTTAATACTTCTTTAGGTATAGTTATAATTTCAATCCACGCACCCGTGAAGGGTGCGACTCTGCTCGGATCCGTTTACCTTCCCATCATCAAGATTTCAATCCACGCACCCGTGAAGGGTGCGACGAGTACAGGGTTGCATTCAAGCGGCTATTTGAAAAATTTCAATCCACGCACCCGTGAAGGGTGCGACTTCACCTCCTATATTTGCGCCATGAACTCCAGTTGATATTTCAATCCACGCACCCGTGAAGGGTGCGACTAACATGGGCGAATACATTAAGACAAAAATTTATTATTTCAATCCACGCACCCGTGAAGGGTGCGACTCTTTCATTTTCATTTCCCTCAACCAAAACAAAGATTTCAATCCACGCACCCGTGAAGGGTGCGACTTTTTATGGAAAACGATAAAATATATGAGTTAATATTTCAATCCACGCACCCGTGAAGGGTGCGACAAAATAGTTTCTTGATACTTTTCAGTTATTAATGATTTCAATCCACGCACCCGTGAAGGGTGCGACTCACATCCTTTGTGCCTGTATCGCCTTTCCGCTTATTTCAATCCACGCACCCGTGAAGGGTGCGACTATTTTAAGGCACTTCATCATATCCACCTACTTTATTTCAATCCACGCACCCGTGAAGGGTGCGACCTACATCCTTTTGGAAATCAAATAAACCGGAGAGGTATTTCAATCCACGCACCCGTGAAGGGTGCGACTCAATCTTTCGCCCCCTCCTTTATATTTCTGCTAATTTCAATCCACGCACCCGTGAAGGGTGCGACGTAGTAGCCTTTACCCCGTTCCACAGGTTAGAAAAATTTCAATCCACGCACCCGTGAAGGGTGCGACTGTACGCCCTGCTTTATCTTTAACACCATTCCAATATTTCAATCCACGCACCCGTGAAGGGTGCGACAATGTAAACTTGGTTCAAATAATCGTAACAAGCAAAATTTCAATCCACGCACCCGTGAAGGGTGCGACTCATGAATCTCATCACAGATTAAACTATCAAAATATTTCAATCCACGCACCCGTGAAGGGTGCGACTCTATTACTTCTTTTATATTAGTATAATTTTTTTATTTCAATCCACGCACCCGTGAAGGGTGCGACATTCCATTCTTGCAATGAAATATTATAATTTGGTTATTTCAATCCACGCACCCGTGAAGGGTGCGACGTAGGCGATACTCCATACCGTCTGCCAACACTATAATTTCAATCCACGCACCCGTGAAGGGTGCGACTCCACTAAATGTTATTTTTAAGCATTCAATATTAGCAATAAACGTAAATTGATATTAAAAATGTATATAATGAGTAAACTATCCTGGCAAATTTAGCATTGAACACATTGAAAATCTGGTTTTTCACTTTCCATCCAGCCAATTTTACTTGCGAAACTCCCGGTTTTCTCTGTGCACTTATGGTTCGCAGAAATCAGACAAGCATCACATCATCAGTAGGATTATATGTGTTATTTTTGCCCATTTGTTCAACCCTGTTTTCCCAATTCTTACCCAATAAATAAAACCTTAAGCTATCCCTTTTTTCATCAATTATTTTTGATAAGGAGTCTTTCAAGCCCACAAACTGTGCAGGGTCCAGCATGCATTCAAATACAGAGTTTTGCACTCTTTGCCCATAATTAGTGCACACCTTGGCAACCCTTCTCAGCCTTGTTTTCCCACCGTCACTTTCAGTATTGACATCGTATGTAACTAAGACCATCAAGATTCATCACCTGCCTATCCCATAAAAAATGGCGGATAACTTTCAATATCATTTCTTAAAAATCTTGCCATTAACATCGCCTGAACATATGGCAGCAGCCCTATCTCTATCTTTTCATTGAGGAAAGGATGAGTTATTTCTTCCTGTTTTCGTTTCTGCCAGGCTGTAAGGAATGCAGCCTTTGTGTCCTTGTCCATTATGATTCCCCCACTTTCCTTTGCAATAAAACCGTCCGGGGAAATCTGCTTTCTATTGATTAATGAAATTACAAACCTTTCCGCCATGTAAGGCCGCAGTTCCTCAATCATGTCCAGTGCCAGGCTTACTCTTCCTGGCCGGTCGGTATGAAAGAAACCTACATAAGGGTCCAGTCCCACGGTTTCCAGGGCGCTTTCCATCTCAAATGTCAAAAGCGTATATGCATAGGAAAGCAGTGCATTAATATTATCCACAGGAGGCCTTCTGTTTCGTTCAGTAAAATTGAAGTCCTGTTTTTGCTGTAAAATCAGATTATTGAACACAGAAAAGTAACTCCGGGCTGCTTCGCCCTCTATCCCCCTTAATTCATCACTATCTGAAGTCTTTTTCACATCCTCCAACGCAGATGACAGATTTCCCAGCACATGGTTCATATTGTCAACATCGATTGAGTTTCCGTGATCTCTTATTGCCCTGCTTAATACACTCCTACAGTTTGCTATTTTGCCAATGATAAAGTTTTTTGAAATTGAGACAGCTTTCCCTTTATCATCGGCATATCTGTATTGGGTTCTTCTCAGCAGCACATTTCCCTTTACTTCACCAGATAGCCTGGCTATAAATCTGCCATACTCATTGAGGAATGACACTCCCACATTGTTTTCTACGCAAAGCCTCATTAAACCCGGGCTTATACCTACATAATTAAAGCAAACTATACCCTCCAGTATGTGGATGGGCCTTCGCATCACTTCATTGTTATCCACCTTTATGACAACATTCTCGCCATCCCTTGAAACATAGGCGTCAGGATTAGTGATATAAAGCGTATTGAGCAGATGCCTCAATTTCCATCACCTCCCGCTTTTGTATATTTATCAATATAATTTGCTACACTGGCTTTTTTGCTTGTCAGACGGGGCATGCAGATATCTGTTAACGAACAGCTCTTGCAGTGCTTGCCGCTCTCAGCCTTAGGGGTAATTCTCTCACTGTAAATCCTGTGCATCTCATCCGATAGGATTACCACCTGATTCCTTAAGGCTTCGGTTATTTCCACCTTAACCCTTCTTTTGGTTTCGTTGTAGAAGAAATCAGATGAAGCAATTTTACATTTCAGCATTTCCTCCAAGCACAGGGCCTGTGCGACGAGCTGGACAATGTCCCGCTCGTCCTCTTTAGGCTTACCACGTTTGTATTCGACAATATTGGGAAGCCATTTGCCGTCCCTGCCTTTGACCTCAACCCCTGACTTTGAGACTGTAAATTCCACTATATCAGCAATGCCATAGAAACCCAGCCTGTATGAAACCAGAGGTATTGCCCTGCTGATAAATGTATTTTTCCTGGTCTCGGTAAAAAACGGGTCATCCGCATTTTCATGAATAACTTTGCCCTCCATGGTAGCCATGTTTTCCGACCACTGCTGCTCTACATGTATCAAAGCCCACTGCCTCTTGCAGAAATAATAGTGCTGAATACCGGAAAGCGACAATAGTTCATCTTCGCTATACATACATTGATACCTCTTTTTTCTTATGCCTAATATTGCTATTATAATTCCAATATCCGAGCATAAAGAAATTATATTTAGGAGCTTAAAGTTAATTGCCCTCTATTACTTCCGGTTGTAAATCTGCCAATGGAATAAGATTTATGTCATAATCATTAATATCTTTAGGATCAGTTACACCAGGCTTTAAGGTTACTTTTAAAGTACGGTGGACTTTTGCTGAAGAATATTGGCCGTTCCTGTCATTATGTTTCCACCAGTATACTCTATATACTTCCATGCTACCTTCCGGCCTTGCTGTGGAAGCGTCATTCTGGAACAAATTAACTATTGCATGCTTAATATCATCTGCATCCTCATCGGTAAAGCCGGTTATGCTTGCCAGTTGAGGGTTTATACTTCCATAAAATACATATACGCCATGATCAACCCGATGTTTCATACCCATAGTATCCGAAGCCTTCTTTTCGCCTTCGCCCTCATTATTGACACTCTTTGTTATCTGGATGCTGGTTAGACTTACCGGGCTTACACTGAATGCCGGATGTATAGAGACCGGTCCGCGTATCCCAATAGATACCGCTTTCTCATCATTCTGTTCTTCATCATCTTCATTCCCTCTACTGCTTCTCCTTGTGCTGGCTTTAAATGCGAAGACCTGCCCAAAAGCCCTGACATCCAGCCACTTTTTACATACTGCATCGCGGTATTTCTTTTCATCTTTCATATCAATGCCTTTTAGTTCTCCATCAAGCCTTGCCTTAAGGCTCTTATACTCGTCCACCTTATAATCATCCGATTGAACAAAAATGTTCTTCCCTGCCTCCAAGAGCCGGTTCCTTATCTTGCGTTTTATGCAAACATCTGAAATCTCTCCTATGCCATCGTAATTGACACGGGGCCTATTACCATTTAAAGGGTCTCCATTGGGGTTGGCATTCCTAACATTTATGATCACTGCAAAGTCAATTTTGTTTTTTAATGTTTCCATAAAATTTCCTCCTCATTGTTATTTTTGAATTTAATCCTAAAAAATGTAGCCATCAGGCATTCTTTTTTATACAGATTATTCACTTGCTGACTCTTTAGCAGTATCTTTCCGATCATTTTTCAATAATGATTCCCTCTGGCAGTGGTAACCAAGTAAGAATTCGCCGCTTAATCTCCTGTCAGAGACAAAATCCTCCGGCTTAAACATTGCCATTACCTCTGTTATCAGCTTCTCAATTTTATAAGTCTTCTTCTTTCCAAGCCTCATCTTATATGGTACTAACATTAGTTCAATATTTCGCCAGGTACTATAGGGATGATCTGCAAATCTTTGCATGAACCTTGCCGCGCTTGTAGGCCTTTTTTCGTCAGATTCATTTAATGCCCATTGCTCAAGGTTATCAGCAAGAGCCAGCAGCCTTCCGTATAGATAGTCCCTTGTTTTCCTGCT
Organism: Clostridiales bacterium; assembly: GCA_030016385.1. Lineage (NCBI taxonomy): Bacteria > Bacillati > Bacillota > Clostridia > Eubacteriales > Clostridiales bacterium. The sequence goes on from JASEJN010000040.1 coordinate 16,533, forward strand.
TTCATCTAATGACATATCATAATCCTCCTCTTCGTGAAATTTCCTATAAAGAGCACAAGCTATGCTGAGCGTTTTATTCCATTCCCAATTTTCCATGCCAATCCTGTTTGTAGCCCTCCGTACTACTGATTCAACAATATCCCTCGGAATCTTCTGTCCATCTATAATGCAGGGCAGAATACGCATAATAACTGACTTACGCAGTTTGTCATCAACCTTGCTGCCATAAGCCGCTTCGATGATATCATCCGGTGCCGGTGCTCCAACAAACCTGGTATATATTTTTTTCGCCTTTCCAGTATTTTTATCTATGACCTCCTTTTGGCGATAATCATGGATCCAGGAACATTTCGTGTGCCAATTATTAATTCTTTCAATGAATTCAGAACCGGTCAATTTACGGTATAAAGGCAATGACATCCTACCGGGAGTAGACGAGTCCAAACCAATAACCACAATATTGGTTGTGTCTCCTATGTCCAAACTATATCCGGCGATTCTCTTATTCAATCTGAGTGCAAATTCCTGGGCTGTCCATACTATCTGCCCCGAATCACTTTCTAGAGAATCCAATCCTATTAATGAAAATGTATCTGCCATAGGATCCGGTATTTCATTACCATTTATAGACCATGCAACAATTGCCTGCTCCCCCCTTTTATACCCCTGTCTTCCTATTAACCATCGGAGGATATTATGAGCCTTTTGAGTAACCTCAAATCCAACACTGCATGCCTGGTTAGCTGTTTTAAATCGTCCCCGAAAGGTAAAACCCTTTTTATCATTTGAAGAAATTAGTTTTGCCTTATCACCATCATTTCTTATCTTAGCAGGGTGCTGATCAGCTAAAGGAACATACTTTCCGGTGATCTGACAAAAAGCTCCTTCCCCTTTTGTGCTCTCATAATATTTTATCCAGCTGTCAAACAAACTCGAGTCAGTATAGACGGCCGGGTTGACATCATTGGGAGTTTCTACAGCCCAACGCACAAAGGCATTTGCCTGCCAGTTTTCGATTACACCAGTCTTTTTATTTTCCTTGCCTGGCAGTAGATCAAATATATCCAGTCCGCTTTCATCACCTTTCTTTTTGTTTGATGACCTGTTTTTAATTAATTTATTATTACTGTCAACCCATAAAACTTTACAACCAGTTAAGTCCTTTATTGCAGTTTCTTTTTCAATGTATTTCAAAATTGATTTTGCCTTCGGATGAGCAAATTCAGATTCACACCATTTTTTCAGTAGTTCATGATATTTCTCAAATGGTTCCCTGGGATTTGAAGCATATCCTCTTGTTACATCCCCACCATATTGTACGAAGTCTCCTGCTATGTATTGAAGTTTATCGCACAATGGGTGGCATTCAGGTTTTACTCCTGACCTTCCTCCTGACGCTTCAGTACATGGGACAATTGTCCTTGAATCAGATTTCGGTATCACTTTTGCCCGTTTAAAATTGCCGTCATTATCAATAATTATCTCGACTTGTGCCTTTTGAGTTGTGTGGCAGATAGGTAAAAGCGGTACTACATCTTCACCTGCATTAACTCCAATCATCCCCTGGCAGTTTTCATAGGTTTCATAAAGATCCTGTATCCAACTCATGGAGTTATCTCCTCCCCGGTATAACCATCCAAAAGATTTTCCTCCTGCAGTCCAACTGAAAAGATTGGGTTCGCCTGCATAGACCTGACAACCTTCTTCATTGAGCAGTTCTCCGGCCTGTCAAATACTATGATACCGTTTTGCATTACAGGCCTCCAGAAACGGGACTTAAGAACATTCTCCCCAGATTCATCCGGGTAATCGAAGCCATGAAACATAAGCCCAAATGCCATCTCACCGTACTGATCATAAAATCCTTCGCCCTGCCCAAATATGCATGGTTCCACATAGCCCTGGCATTCCCGCGCCCCCAGGAAAATGTCCCTCCTGCCGCCCCTTTCTATCATGCGTTTTGCAATAAAATAATGTTTGTTTTCATTTCTGTCCTTTTCCATATCTGCCCTGTTCATATTCCACTCAAAATGTGCCTGGACCTGATATTCAACATCAGAGAGATAGGTATAAATGGCAAGAGTATTGCCCCCGTTATAATTTATGGGCCTCATATTTTTAGACTGGGTCTTTATGGCTTTCATTATCCTTACCTTATCTATAATCCAGACAATAGTGGGCTTCCAATACACTGATTCAAGAATTCCCTTCAAGGCTTGGTACGTTGGTATCTGGTAGGAACATTTCTCCCCACCTATTTTTGTAAGCGGGTCGGTAAATAGTGCATATTTGCCATAAACTTTAAATTCAACTATGTTTTTCATACTACACCTCCTTAAACATTTAATAATTCCATTTCATTAACTTTGGATGTGCTCATGCCAAATTGCTCATTGTAATACTGGCTGTCCAGGTAAAAAATGCCTGAACCTTCCTGAGTCTCATAAACAATTTTCTTTTCAACCAACTTATCAAGCATGAATGCAAGTACATTCACAGAATACCGCTGGGCCTCTTTTAGCAGGCTGTATTGCTCTTTCAGGTGCTTTGCAGCACAAAGCTCGTTGATAATCCTTTTTCCTTCTTCACCATAAGGTACTATTATGCCCCGGGTAGATGAGTCTATTGCCTGAAAAATCTCAGATGCTGTTTTGAAAGATTGGCGAAGTGGTATTTTAAGTGCAGGTTTATTTATTCTCCTGTATGCTTCAACTGACAATTTGTTTGTCGACAGTAATTCAAACAGGTTATCATTCCTTCCTGCTTTTGATTTACTTTCTATGGGATAACTCATTTCATCTGACCGTTCATAAAAATAATACTTGTAATACTGTTCCATGGCGGCCGGGCTTAGAATGTCACCATCAAAACGTTGAGGATCGGATTTATATTCATCAAGTACACGCAGCGACTTATCTGCACCAAGCCTGATGTCTGCCAATTTGTCAAGGTTTTCGTCCTTTGGGTTTACAATTAAGACATCTCCTACAGGTCTTATTCCATTTCTATTACAGCGCCCTGCAGCCTGGGCAATTGAGTCAAGTCCCGCAAGATACCGAATAACTGTGCCAAAATCAATATTTACACCCGCCTCAATCAATTGGGTACTGACGCATACTACAGGATTTTTATTCGGCAGGCATTTTTTAACATCATCTATAACTTTGAGTCTATGAGCAGGGCACATGTTTGTACTGAGATGATATATCTTTGTTCCGAAAGGTAACTGGAGCTGCCTGTAAAGGTTTGCTGCAGATTTTTTTGTATTTACAATGATTAAGACACTCCCTGTTTCATTCAATTTTTGTTCTGTTAAACCAGCTACCTCTAAATCCGTCCAGCCTCCTGCCTTTATCATGTTGCAAACATTAACCCGTTTTAGTTTTTTAAATAATTCCTCAACATTTGGCACCATTTGCCGATCTTCTTTTATAGGCAATGCCCTATACTCCGGTTTTATTTTATTTAGGAGTGGCTGGGTAGCAGTGCAAAGCACTACTGTCGAACCACATGATTTAACTAGAAACCTTACTGCTAAATTAAAAAGATGGACGCATCTCACGGGTATAGTCTGTATTTCATCAAAGATAATAACTGCATTTGCCAGTTGATGCATTCTTCTTGCGCTCCTTGTCCCATAGCCAAATAAAGCTTCAAGAAACTGGACCATTGTTGTAAATACTATAGGAGCATCCCAATTTTCAGCCAACAGTTTTTGTTTTGAACTCTCTTCCTCCGGAGTTAAATTGGAATGATGTTCAAGGACTACATTATTAAGAAACTTCCCATCCTTATCTTTTTCCTCTAAAATTTCACGCACGGTTTGAGCATTCTGATCAATTATTGAAGTATAAGGGATTATGTAAATAATACGGTCCATTTTATACTTTTGTGCATGATTTATGGCAAAACGCAAGCTGGAAAGTGTTTTGCCTCCTCCTGTAGGTACAGTAAGTTGATAAAGACCTTTAGGTTTGCTTGAAAAGTCCAGACAATCCCTTGATATTTCTTGGCGTAGTAAATCCACATTATTGCTACACTCAAATTCGCTCAAATGAATTTCCAGTCTACTACTCAGAACACTCCAAGATATATAATCTCCTTGATTTCTTTGCTCTGCATTCTCTGGAAATTCGAAGTTTGCTGTGTTAATTCTGTCTGCATCAATTAAACAGCTAAAAATGAATTTAGTTAACAGCCCTACTTTGAATAATAATGTTTCTTTAGAATCATTTTCTTCCTTTAAATTTATTAATTTCTCATTTAATTCATTGATTAGCGATTTATCTTTTATTAATTTTTCAATCTTCTGTTTAATATCAGTATTTAAATTTGATATGCATTCTGCGGTATGTGTTTTTTCATCTGGCTTGCACATTCTTTTCGTAAAATTATCAGTACCGTCAGGAGTTAAACAATCTATTAGCCCTGAGTGATGTGAAGCAATAACTAAACACAATATTTGTATAGGCAATAATTCTTCATTATTTTGTTTAGTAAAATGTAAATATATTGCTTGAGCACCGGCACTAGAATGATCTATCTTACCTTTATTTCCTTTAGCATCTATGTAATCATCTTCATCCGAATCAATCAAACCTGCCGCAGATCGAATATAACGATCAAATTCTGAGCTTGCTTTCCCAAGGTCATGCAACAGACCTATTAATTCACCTACTTTTTTTAATCCCAATTCTGATGTAAACTGTGCCGTTAAAATTGAAACTTCATTAAGATGTTCCCATAAATCCTGTTTTGTCTTGTCCTTTTCACGACAATGAGCTATAAATTCCATTTTGATATCCTGTTTCATATTTTTTATGACTACCCCCAGTTTGCTCCACTTCTATCTTGGAAATACTCGCTATTATACTCTTTATATCTTAATTATAGACAAGTATATTTTTGTTAAACCTGTTCATTAACCCGCTCTCTGCTGACCCATAGTCCATAAGTCCTGAATGATGCCCACAAATTACATAGCTCAGCATTGTCCCAAATGCTTTACCGAGTAATTTCTTTGCTTCAATTGCACCGGCAGTTGAATGGTCCACCTTTGGTCCGTTTTTCAGTAACCTGTTTTGAAATTCATCGCTGTTTTTGCCTATATCATGGAGTATCCCGCAGAGATATCCGAATTCTCCTGCTCCAAAGCCGCCAGAATACATAGACGCAAACCTGCCTACGTTATGAAGATGTTCCCTGACAGTTTGATATTCACCTTTTTCGTTCGAATGTGCATAGTATTCCATCATGAGTCACCTTTGTTAAAAGAGTTATCTTGTATAGATGTAATATTCTATAAACAAATCTAAACTCCTCTAAATTTTTGATTTTTCAGACTCATTACTCCCAAATGTGTATTCCTGCAAAAAAACACAAATAGCCCTTAGCGGACTATTTCCATATGTAATACAATATTTAAAAAGGAGAATCTATGCTTATATAGTATCGTCCAAAATTGACAATTCTGTATTGAAAATATGAATATACTATAAACTTTGAATCCTTTTTACGACCTCTTAATGACATCCGTATGAATCATATGTCATACGCCTAAAAAAGCAGCCCTCATCGAACTGTTCTTTTATATCATTGGGACAGCATCATTTCCCAAGCGGTATCCTTTTGATCGTCTCATATGTCCTCCTGCAGCCTTCCTGGCTGCTTTTTATTATGGAAACGCTGAATACCGGAATGGTTATCATCGGCAGCCTGTTTATATTCTCACTCAGCTTTCGGAGCTCATCATTCAATACGACATCCTGGGCGATCGTGATGTGGGGCATGAACTCTCTATTTTCCCTTTTGAAACCCGAATCAAAACATGCGTCATCAACCTCAGCAAAAAGTCTTTGCAGCCCCTCCGTGCCGTCAACTATATCCATAAAAGCAACCCTGAGACAGTCCCTTCCTTTAAAATTGCCTATCCTATGGGCCGTTATATCAAACCTTTTTACATCCATATTCAGCATCATACGCTGATAGATCCGCGCTATGTCCTCTTCCTCTGCATCCCTGAGAAACTTTAAGGTCAAGTGGAAAAATTCTTTATGTACTTCCATCTTCCTTTTACGCTGCCGGACCTTACGATGTTCTGAACCTGGATTATGCCGTTCCTGACTTCATCCGGAAATTCTATTCCTATAAATATCCTTATTATATTCTCCTCCAATAATATTTAAAAACATTATTATAATATAATAAAAGCCAGCATTTCTGCTGGCAAATATTTTCATTAATCAATCAACCTTTTATTCCTGATGAAACAACGCTTTCCTGTACCTGCTCCTGGGCGAATGAATATATTATTATACCTGGCAGGACTGCTACGGTAAGTGCTGCAAACATTTCGGTATAATTGTAGGAGAATGCTTCGTTGAAGAATCCCATTTCAAGCGGAAGAGTTCTAATCTTTGCAGAGCTTGTAAGGAGCATTGCATAGAAGTATTCATTCCAGTAATTCAAAAACATGAGGACACCTGATGTTGCAAGCCCTGATTTTGCAAGGGGTAAATTTATATTCAAAAATACGCGCAGGAAACCTGCTCCTTCAATGGATGCCGACTCATCGAATTCCTTTGGAATCGACATGAATGTACTCCTTAGAATGAACAACGACATGGCCATGCCCATTGACAGATATACGAGTATAAGAGCAAACCTTGTATCATAGATGTGAAGTTTTAGTATTATCGTAAATATTGGCTGCGCTTTGGTCTGGCCTGGTACAAGTAACGTCATCGTAAACAGTATATAAAACAGGTTCTTAAATTTAAAATCATACTTGGCTATCACATATGCAGCCATTGCATAGAGAACTACCGATATCGCGGTTGCCGTAAATGAAATTATAAATGAATTAAACGTATATGTTAAAAAGTTGTACTGGGTAAACACCTTCTTGTATGGCATAAAATTTATCCCTGTGGGCAGCGAAAATGGGCTGCCAAGTATCTGCGCATTAGTCTTAAACGAGGATACAATAATCCAGATAATCGGAAATATCGAAACTATCACTGTAAAGGCAAGTACAATATATACAAAGATGTTATATCCCAATTTCGATAATTTTTCTTTCATATTATACCTCCTCCTTAATAAACGCTGTCATTCATTCTAAATACGCGATATACCAACAGCATTGTTAGTATACCAAGCAGAAGCATGATTACCGATGCAGCATTTGCATATCCATGGTTATTATCGTTTATTGCATTTACCATTATCAAAGGTATATTCATCGTATCATTGCCAGGGCCTCCGCGGGTTGTCAGCGCGATGGATTCATACATTGATATACGGGATGTTATTGAAAGTATGACGCCAGTACCTATTGAATTCCGGCACAGCGGCAGATTGATTTTCCATGTCATATACCATCCTGATGCACCATCTATACGGGCTGCTTCCTCTATGTCGGATGGTATCGCCATAAGGTCTCCCAATACCAGAAGTGTTACTATTACCGCATAAAATACCCATGTGAATGTTACAGCCCAGAATGCATATGGGGATTGGTAGAACCAGTTGACTTTGAATTTCGGGTCAAACCACCTTATTATACCGTTTAAGATACCGAAATCATTATTGAATACAAACTTGTAAATCATTGCCCATGCTGCTGCAGAAATAACATTTGGGACCATGAATACGGTACGGACAAATTTCCAACCATGGGGCTTTTTATATAGCAGAAGCGCTATCATAACACCAAATCCAACGTGTGCAGTACCTGCTAATAAAGACCATTTGAGTAAATTAACAAGCGATATTCTGAATGTATCGGCTTTAAAAAGCTTTAAATAATTCTTTATTCCTGTAAAAACAGGGAGATTGGCCCCGTCCCACTTTGTAAAACTTGTGTATAACAACGTCACTATTGCCCATAAATAGAATATGATAAAAATCACAATGGTAGGAAGGAGAAATGCATATATCCAAATTGTATCCGTTTTCTTCTTGCTCATTGTTTTCATAATATATACCAGACTCCTTTGCTCATTAATATATCGAACAATCAGCCCGCCCAATATTGAGCAAGCTGATTGTTCAAGATACGAGTTTACTTTGTTGCCTGAGCCTCTGCTGTTAACTGCTTGCAAAAATCTGCCGATGATAATGAACCGTCTATTAGTTTGGGAAGCAATTTGCCAAATGCCGGAGCCTGAACAGAGTTAGGAATTGCATCGTCAAATGACGGGCAAAGTATTGTATCCTTTGTTATTGATGTAGCAAGCTCGTTTAAAAGCCTGTTATCCTTCTGCTTTGTAAGGAATGAATCACTCATCTTCATATTTGGGGCAACTCCGCCTTCTGCAAGTATCCAGGATTCGACTTCGGCCTGGGAGGTTGCAAATTCAAAGAAGGCAAGTGCAGCCTCTACCTGATTTTTGGGAGTGTTGGCAGGAATCCAGTACCAGTAACCCATGTTGTTTGCAAGTGCAACATTTCCAGGATAAATATCAGATGTTACCTGGTCTCCTGTAAACCCGTTGCTCCACTTGCCTTCAGCCCCTTTTGAGAGGTCTCCTACCATCCATGAGCCGTTGAATATCATTGAAGCCTTCTTGCTCATAAATGTATTCGCAGCATCTGCATATACGGCGCCGACTGAGTTTGGCGCAGCATTATTCTTAAAGAATTTCTGAAGTATCTCTGCAGATTTAACAAAAACATCTCCTGTGTAGTCCGTTATCTTCGTCTTTACTCCGTTTGTCAGTATATCTTTTCCACCAGGCTGATTGGCTATTATCGCGCTGAATAAAAGCTGTGTTGTCCATGCATTTTCACCGGTCATAAGGGCCAGTTTGTTATCTCCGAGGGATGAATAGAATTCATCAACGGACATGTCCCTTATAGCCTTCGATGGCTTATACATTGTATTGTTATAATACAGACCTATAGGCCTTGAAACAACCTGTGGTAGGCATACAACTTTTCCATCTACAGTATCATAATCCAACGAATCCTTTAAAACAACATTTTTAAGATTTGGCTTACTATTCAACCATGACGAAAGATCATAAAATTTATTGTTCTTTATGATATAATCCTGAAACCACTGTGTATCTGCGCCGTTTACTATCGGAGGAAGTTTATCCTGTTGTGCCAGCTGTTTTATTTTATCATTATAGGAATCCTGAGGCACTTCCTCAATGTTGATTTTATATTTGCCTTCGTATTTCTTGTTAAATCTATCTACCTGAGGCAGGAAAAATTTAGCTCCTACATTTTGTCCTGTTCTGTAGTCAGGTATATTAAGTACAACCGGGCCCTTTGATGTAGACTTTGAATTACTGTTATTTGATTTGGAACATCCGGAAAAGACTCCTGTCAGCATAAACGCTGATAATGCAACACATAAAACCTTTTTAATAGCAAACCTGCTTTTCATTAAACAGAACCCCCTTTTATAATTTATTAAACAAAATAAAGACAAAACTTTCCTCCTTTCCAGTTTTTAATTATTGATTTATGTAAATATTTAATTTTACTGCCCTCGACTCATACGGCTCAAAGCTTGTCTATCTCCTGTTTCAAGAGAATAATCCCTGCCGCATATGCTCAAATCAATTCTGTTTCCCTTCTCCAGAGCCACCGTAACTGTTTCTTTGCTTATATCCACAGTTAGGATACATCCTTTCCAGCATATCTTATACGAGAACCTGTTCCACTTTTCAGGCATCCATACGGGATTTATACAGACCTTACCCTCGCTGCTTATGCTGAGCCCGCCAAATCCAAACACGGCAGCCTGCCATGTACCTCCTGCACTTGCCATGTGGACTCCTTGGGATGTATTGCTCTGATTATCATCCAGATCAACCATTGCAGCACGCATCAAATACTCATAAGATTTTTTATAGTTGCCTACCACAAGTCCCAGGATACAATATATACTTGGGCTCAAGGAGGATTTGTGCATTGTCCTTTTCTCATAATACTCGAAATTGTTCTTCTTTACTTTAAGCGAAAACTCTTCACCAAGTATGTACAGGAGCATTACTATATCCGCTTGTTTTATCAACGTATAATCATTCAATTTCACCATATCGACTCCCCTTGGGAATACGGGCATGTTGTTCATATCATATTCTGTAATCACATAATCTTTTAATTTGAAATACCCCTCAAACTGTTCAAATACTAAATTATCATTTTGATTAGTGATAAATATCTTTGAAGCTATACACTTCCACCTCTTAACTTCATCCCCAGTCAGATTAATCTTTTTTGAAAGCCTGCTGTAATGCTCCGGATATAAATTTTTAATCATATAGAACAATTCTATCCCCTTTTGCATGTTCCATCTGGCCATATAATTTGTAAACATGCTGTTATTTACATGCTCATGAAATTCATCAGGCCCTATTGCGTCATTTATTTCGTACCTGTCATATCCCCTGTTATATTCAACCACGCTAGCCCAGAACCTTGATGTTTCGAAAATTATTTCAGCCCCGTAATTCAAAAGGAAATCCATATCACCTGTAGCCCTTACATATTGCAGGATGGCATACACAATGTCTGAAGTTATATGATATTCTATGTCGCCTGTCCATATCCTGACCGGCTTGCCTTTATAATCAAGTCCCCACCTTGGAGTCTCCTCCCTGCCAGTATCTGCACTCTCCCAGGGATACCTGGCTCCTTTATACCCGCCTGCCCTAGCATTTTCCCTGGCCGCGTCAAGCGTATTATATCTATAAAGTAGCAGACTTCTTGCAGCCTTTGGATTGTTATAGATGTAAAATGGCAAGTTGAATATCTCATTGTCCCAGAACACATGACCATTATAACCTTCTCCATGAAGCCCTTTGGCTCCGAGGCTGGCCTTTTCATCATCTGGATTTACCGAAGACAGCATTAGGTAGATATTAAATCTGATGGCCTTCTGTGCCTTCTCATCACCGCTAATACAGATATTGGAGACCGACCACATTTTATCCAAGCTATCAATGCTATTCTTAAATTCATTGTCCATTCCACGATTTATAAACCTGTCAAGCTCATCTTCGGCAGCTTTCTGTACGTTACCTTTCGATACATCCCTAGATGTATTTACGGCCACATACTTTTCAATTGTATATTCCCTGCCTTTCTCTCCATTGAATTCTATTGTTTGTACAACTTTATCCCCAATGTCTAAAGCCTTTCTGCGAAGCCCAACACTTTTGCCGTTACTGTATATTTTTAAGGTTGATGCAAATCCGGCGCTGTATCTATTCTCTTTTGTTTTTACCTCCAGATAGATGGGAGAATCATCCTCTGTTCTTGATTTTATGCATCTGTAATGCTTGCATTCATCCCAAACCGTCTGCTGGCCGTTTATGGTACATGCATCGATTATGTTCCTTACGTAAATACTTGCGTTGTAATTCACAGGCGTTAATATATAGCTCGTTCCCGCCAAGTGCCTATCGCTATAACTGCAGAACCTACATCCCTCAATAGCTGTAATCCTCATTTTGCTGTCCTGGATGATTATCTTCGTATAAAGAGCGCCCTGCTTCATATCAAGCATCCTGTAAAATTCAAGCACATTGCACTCTTTATAATCTACCTTGTCTCCATCTATGTAAAACTCAAGACTAAAAAAATATGGCATATTGACCAGTTGTGATATGGCTGCATCCGATTTATCAAAAATTCCTGCTATGTAAGTACCCGGGTTCTGGTGCTCTATGTCTGACCCAAAGGTCCCTCTCGCTCCCATGTACCCATTTGCAAGAGTAAAACATGATTCATATTTTTCATCATAAATAAAGTCTTCTTGTAGGATTAACCATTCTTCATTTGAAAGTTTCAAAGTTTGCCTCCAATCCGCATAAAAAGCTCTAAAAACTAATGATGTCTTTGCGGAATCATTGATTAGATATAGATATCGAAAGTTTCGAAAGTACGAAACTTTATTTAAGGATAACATTATTTTTCTTTGTTGTCAATACTATTTTAATAATCATCCAAATTATCTGATAAATAGTTTGCATATGGTAATGAAAGCTAATCCTGCTACAACTTTTTAATATTTATTTTAATAATATATGTACAAAAATTATAAATATGTTAAACTAAAATTAACGAAATAAATTAGACTTTTAGATATGGAGCGTGGCCGCCTTGGGAAAAATGAATGACATTGCAAAAAAAGCAAATGTAAGTATTTCTACTGTTTCTAAAGCCTTGAACAACTATAGCGACATAAGTGAAAGCACAAGGCAAAAGATACTTGAAATAGCAAGACAAATCAATTATCGCAATGTGGAACCTACAAAAAATCCACAATCTAAATCAATAAAAAATATAGGACTAATCTTTTCAGGATTGAAAGATTCCGACAGCAAGGCAGATAATTTCCCTTCTGAATTTATTGGAGCGTTAAGGGCATGTCAGAAGTATGGGTATGAATTGGTGGTCCTTAATACTGATTCCATAATGCAAACTTCCAGGTCCCTTTCAGATTTGTGCAAGAAATTTAATTTGTTAGGGTTTGTAATAGCTGGGCTGACTATCTCAGATGTATATTATAATGAAATGCTCACCCTTGATATACCGAGTTCTACAATAGACCTTGATATGATGATGTTAAATGATGACGATTTGAATAATGATTATATTTCAATAGTAACAATAGATACCCAGTCGGCCATAAACGATGTAGTAAACCTGCTGTACCAGAAAAATCACAGGAACATAGGTCTGATAAATGGTTATGCAAATGCTGAGATATCAATCATAAGAGAACAGGCATTTATAAAGGCGATGAAGGGCAAGGATCTTGAAATAAACGAAGATTATATAAGAAATGGAGACTTTACAGAAAAAAAGGCCTACGAAGAAGCCAAATATCTTTTCACCGTACATCCTGAAATAACAGCAATATTTTGTGCCTCCGATCTCATGGCCCTTGGGGTATATGAAGCTGCCAAAGAGTTGAATAAAAGGATACCCGACGACATTGCGATAGTAGGTTTTGACGGCATTCAGTTGTGTCAGTACCTGAATCCACCGCTGACTACCGTAAAACAGGATTTCAAAGCCATGGCTGCGTATGCAGTAGAAAATATAATAAAGAGAATAAACGGCCAGAGTATGAGCAAAATATGCATAGTCCCATACCAGCTTGTTATAAGAGGAAGTATATAATAAATTGCAATTATAAAGAATAACAATACTCGACATGTGTGTTTGTTGCAAAATAAAATAGGACAAAGTTGCAGAAGAAATTCCCCACTTTTG
>JASEJN010000041.1:0-3260 GCA_030016385.1 Clostridiales bacterium
GCCTTAGAACTTACAAAACTTGAATCTGGCGAATGAGTGTTCAAAATAACACAAGCCTATATTACGAATTGAAGCTTTAAAATAGCTGTCCTTGACCATCTCTAAAAAGAGTGATATAGTATTGCTAACCTAATGATTAAATAATTTAATAATTCAAATAATGAATCATTCAAATTCTAAAGGAAGTGACAGATTATGAAAAATGATGTGGATTTGTCTGGGGAGAACCTTTCAAAGGCTTTCCTGCAGTTTCCCTATCTCTATCGATACAGCAGAAGGACACACGTCGGGCCGGCGGACGAACGATTCGATTTGAAGCCAGGTGATATCATGATGCTTTTTGCCATCAAAAACGAGCAAAATAAGCAGGCCGGCGTTACGGCAACCATGCTGAGCGCGAGCACGGGGATGAAAACACCATCGATCAACCCTATTCTCTCGGTCTTGGAGGAGCGCAAGTTGATCTGCCGCGCCACCGACCCTGGCGACAGGCGCTTCGTCCTGATTACACTGACTGAAAACGGAGAAAAGGTGTTGGATCATGTCCGACGGCGCTATGTAAGCCGTATCCGAGAGCTTGTCGCTTACCTTGGCACCGAAAAAAGCAATCTTCTCGCAGAACTGATGAACGAAGTTTACGAATATCTCCGACAGAAAAGCGGATGCCCGCCGGAAGATACGCGGAAATAAGCGGGAGTGCTCTCCCGCGACTCTGGAGGTGTTTTAATATGTGGAAAATTTATCGCAGACTGAAATCGCATTCCCTGCAGATTACTTGGATTATCGCATTTGAGTTCCTGCAGAGCCTCACTGACCTGTATCTTCCGACAATCATGTCGGACATCATCAACGACGGCATCATGAAGGAGGATGTGGACTACATAGTGCACGAAGGGCTTTATATGCTGCTGATTTCTGGCTGCGGCGTCACTTGCGCCCTGCTTGCCAGATTACTGAGCTCGAAAGTTATGGCTGGCTTCGGTCGCGAACTTCGCAATAATATTTTTGAACATGTCGAAAGCTTTTCGCTAGGCGAATTCGACCGGTTTGGATCTTCGACGCTGGTGACGCGTACCACGAACGACGTCATGCAGATTCAGACCGTGACTATAATCATTCTGAACATGATCCTGCACGCGATCGTCATGTGCATCGGCGGCGTGATCCTTGCGTATTCCAAGGATCAGCGCCTGACGATCCTCCTGCTCATTGTGTTGCCGCTCGTGGCAGCTATAATCTATCTTATCGCAAGATTTGTCATACCGCTTTTCAGGCAGGTACAGAAGAAGGTCGACAAGCTCAATCTTATTCTGAGCGAGAACCTCAAGGGAATCCGCGTCATTCGCGCGTTCAACCGAGAGGCACATGCCAAAAAGCGTTTTGCTCAGGCGAACGGTGACCTGACCAACACCTATATTAAGGTCAACCGAATCCTTGCGATACTGATGCCTACCGTTACCATGCTGATGGAAACGCTTATAGTGGGACTCCTCTGGTTCGGCGCCATCCGAGTCGACGAGAGTAAGATGGATCTCGGCGCTCTCATCGCTTTTCTGCAGTACGCGATGCAGATCATGTTTGCACTCGTCATGGTGACAATCATGTTCATCATGATTCCGCGGGGGCAGGCTGCTGCCGACCGCATCAACGAAGTCCTCGAAACAAAGCCGTCTATCCGGAACCTGCTAGGCGCGCATAGCGCCGACTTCGAACGCGGTTTTGTCGAGTTCGATCATGTGACGTTCCGCTATCAAGGGGCGGAAGAGCCAGCGCTGAAAGACGTTTCGTTTAAGGCAAAACCGGGCGAGACGACCGCGATTATTGGCGGGACGGGAAGCGGCAAGTCGACGCTGGTTAACCTGATCCCGCGCTTTTACGAGCCCGAAAGCGGTCGCGTACTGGTTGACGGCGTTGACGTACGCGAATTTCCGCAGGAGCAGCTTCGTGCCAAGATCGGCTTTGTGCCGCAGACGGCCGTCCTGTTTACCGGTTCCGTCGCTGACAATCTGCGCTATGGCAGGGAGAATGCAGATGAAAAAGAGTTGCTTCACGCTGCGCAGGTGGCGCAGGCCAGCGACTTTATCTCCGAGATGGAGGATGGATTTAATACCATGCTGTCGGAAGGCGGCCTCAACCTTTCCGGGGGGCAGAAACAGCGGCTCGCGATTGCACGGGCGATTGTCCGCAAGCCGGAAATATATGTTTTTGATGACAGTTTCTCCGCACTCGACTTCAAGACGGATGCGAATCTGCGCGCTGCGCTTCGAAAAGAGATGGGAGATGCAACCGTTATCATTGTGGCTCAGCGAGTTGGCAGCATTATGAATGCCGACCGCATCATCGTTCTCGATGAAGGAGCCATTGTAGGTATCGGAACGCACCGGGAACTGCTTGATACTTGTAAGATATACCGCGAAATCGTATCATCGCAGCTAACAAAGGAGGAGATAGCATGAACGGAACTGCAAAAAAGCCGAAAAGGCTGATGGGGCTGGCGCGCAGAGGCGGTGCCCCAGCGGAAAAAGCCAAAGATTTTCGGGGAACAACCCGTCGGCTGCTCCGCTACCTGCGCCCGCAGATACCGAAACTGGTTATAGTATTCTGCTTTGCAGTGGCAGCGACTTATTTCGCCGTGAAAGCACCCAAGGTCGTTGGCGAGGCAACAAATCAGCTGACGGATGGCTTTATTGCCAAATCGACGGTGAAGTCCGTTGAGAAAATCCAGAAAAAGATTGACCCATCTGTTAATGATATGTTCAAAAAACTTGGCATCAACGAGGCTGAGGCACTTCGGAAGGCGGATGAGGACGTGGCGAAGAGATTCAACGAGGCGGTGGCAGCAAAGAAGCAGCAGGCTTATGGTGATGCCGTAAAGACTGCTGACGCTGCGGCAGAAGCAGAATTTAAGAAGATGCTCGATGCAAAGAAACAGCAAGCGTATGAATCTGCCAAAAAGGCCGCGGACGAAGTCGCAGCGAAGAAATTCAACGAGGCGGTAGCATCAAAGAAGCAGCAGGCTTACGATGATGCTGTAAAGACCGCTGACGCCGCGGTGGAAGCAGAATTTAAGAAATTGCTCGATTCGAAGAAACAGCAGGCGTATGAATCTGCAGAAAAAGCCGCAGATGAAGCGATCGACGCAAAGTTTGCCGGATATCCAAAAACCCCGGAGGTTGAGGCACAGAAAAAGGCGCTTAAAGAAGAAGCTGAGGCACAGGCAAGAAAGCAGGTGGATGCGGAGTTTGTAAAACAGCAACCTA
>JASEJN010000041.1:3359-29190 GCA_030016385.1 Clostridiales bacterium
GCCATGGATGCGCAGTTTGCTGCTGCAAAGAAGCAGGCGGAGGCACAGGCAAGGACTGCAGTGGATGGAGAATTTGCAAAGCAGCGGCCTGCCATGGATGCGCAGTTTGCTGCTGCAAAGAAGCAGGCGGAGGCACAGGCAAGGATTGCAGTGGATGGAGAATTTGCAAAGCAGCAGCCTGCCATGGATGTGCAGCTTGCTGCTGCAAAGAAGCAGGCGGAGGCACAGGCAAAGACTGCAGTGGATGGAGAATTTGCAAAGCAACAGCCTGCCATGGATGCACAGCTTGCTGCTGCAAAGAAGCAGGCGGAGGAGAAAGTCAGAGAATCTATCAAAAAAGCTGCGCTTGAAAAAAACGGTATGACTCAGGAACAGCTCGACGCACTGAAGGAAGTCGCTTCCGTGCCGTACCTCAGTATGCTTCATGGCAACGGCGAAAAGGCGGATGCTGTGGAAAAGCTCTTCAACCTGGTCAAAAAGCTGCCGCCGGAATATACAAAAAAACTGCCGTCTATTTCGAAATCTAATCTCGACAAGGGTGTCGGCGATGTGCGAAAATACGGCGGCTCAATCCCGTTTGACAAAATCGGTAAAACGCTTGTGCGGCTGCTCGTGGTTTTCGGCCTGAGCGCCCTGTGCATGTTCGCGATGTATTTTATAATGTCTGGCGTGGCGCAAAAAACCGTGAGCACACTGCGGTACGAAGTGGATGAAAAGCTTTCGAGGCTTCCGCTCCGGTATTTTGATTCGCACGCGAGCGGCGACATCTTGAGCCGCATGACTAATGATATCGACACCATTTCTACAACGCTGCAGCAAAGCCTGACGCAAATCATCATTTCAATCCTCCAAATCATCGGATATACATGGATGATGTTTACCATCAACATCGTGCTGACGCTTATCGTTCTGGCGACCCTGCCGCTCTACATGTTGACGGCGATGTTCGTGACAAGGCCGTCGCAGAAATACTATTCGTCGCAGCAGGAGCGCCTCGGAAAGCTCAGCGGTCATACGGAGGAGATGTTTTCAGGACATGTCGTCGTCAAGGCATTCGGTCGTGAAAAGAAATCAATCGAGACGTTCCGCGGTATCAACGACAGCCTTTACGAATCCGGCCGGAAGGCGCAATTTCTTTCAGGCATCCTGATGCCGCTAATGAATTTCGTAGGGAACGTCGGATATGTGCTCATCGCCGTTGTTGGCGGAATCTTCGTCACAAAGAGCTACATCAACCTCGGCGACATCGTTTCGTTCGTTTCCTATTCAAAGATGTTCTCACAGCCGATGGTGATGACAGCAAACATCGCTAACGTGATTCAGTCGGCAGTGGCCTGCGCGGAGCGAGTGTTTGAAATACTGGACGAAAAAGAGCAGACGCCGGATACGGAAGATGCCGTCGTCCTTCAACACCCGAGGGGGAATATCCGCTTTGACCATGTACGATTCCGCTATCTCGAAGACGTGCCGCTGATTGAGGACATGAACCTCGATGTCCGGCAGGGTGATACCATCGCCATCGTCGGTCCCACGGGGGCCGGGAAAACGACGCTTGTGAACCTGCTGATGCGTTTTTACGAGATCAATGGCGGCATGATCACATTCGATGGCGTCGATACCCGCCGGATGAAGCGCGGTAGCCTGAGGACGATGTTCGGTATGGTGTTGCAGGACACTTGGCTGTTCAACGGGACCATCCGCGACAACATCGCCTACGGGCGGGAAAATGCGACGGAAGAGCAGATCGTGCAGGCAGCAAAGGCGGCATATGCCGACCATTTCATCCGCAGCCTGCCGGAGGGTTATGATACTGTGCTGAACGTGGATGCCTCTAATATCTCGCAGGGGCAGAAACAGCTCCTCACCATCGCCCGTGCCATCCTCGCGGACCCGACCGTGTTGATTCTCGATGAGGCGACAAGCAACGTTGACACCCGCACGGAGGTGCTGATCCAGAAAGCGATGGGTACCTTGATGAAAGGCAGGACAAATTTTGTGATCGCGCATCGGCTTTCTACCATCCGCGATGCAAAGATGATCCTTGTGATGAATCACGGCTCTATCGTCGAAAAAGGCACGCACCGCTCGCTGCTTGAAAAAGGCGGTTTTTACGCCGAACTTTACAATAGCCAGTTTGCGGGGAAGAAAATATAGCTTTTATCCTTCTATAATGTTAACATAGATTGGTAATACTACTGTTGTGAGCTGCTAAAATATATGCCAAGGCAAAGTATGTTTTCAGTATCGTTACCGTGGAAGACATGAATTTGTTAAGCGAGAAATGGGGACACAGAAGGGAAGGAATCAGAATATGAAAGAAACTCTTCAGACCGGTTTTACTGGCAAGAAAGTGAATTTGCAGGATGGTTCCATGATCAATTACGGAGAAGGGCCGGACAACGGTCCTGCGCTGCTACTGATCCACGGCCAGAGCGGAACGTGGGAGGACTATGCATCCGTGCTGCCTGAACTGTCGAAAAAATTTCATGTCTTCGCGGTGGACTGCTACGGGCATGGGAAATCCAGCCATGATACCTCTCTTTACTCCTGCGAAACAAACAGTAAAGCGCTGATATGGTTTATGGAAAATGTCATAGGAGAAAAATGTTTTGTATCCGGCCATTCCTTTGGTGGCGTGATGACAGCGTGGATTGCCGCCAATGCGCCCGGGCAGGTAAAGGGAATCGTGTTGGAAGATCCTCCGCTGTTCGAGGTGACCCCACAGGAAATGCAGGAAGACAGATCATGCTTTGCCTGGAAAGATGCGTTCGAAACCATACATAGTTTCTTGAATCAAAAGAGCGAAACCGATTATATCGTCTATTATTACAAACACAGTTATATGGTTTCCCTTATCGGAGGGCTGAAAGATAAAATGGCTCAGGCGATTGAAACCTTCCGGAAAGAGCATCCAGGTCGGGCACCGAAAATTTTCTGGGTTCCATATTCCTGGCTCCGACCAATGGGAACTATTGATCAATATGACCTGAAATTCGGCGAAGCATTTTATGACGGCTCGTGGATGAAAGGTGTCGATCAGGAATCCATGCTGAAAAATATCAAATGTCCGGCGATTTACCTCAAGGCTGCCAAGAATTATGGCAAGGACGGCGTTTTGTATGCCGCAAACAGCGATGCGGATGCCAAAAAGGTGCAGGAATGCATTTTAGGCTGCGAAAGAATTACCATCAAATCAGGTCACGACATCCATTATGAACATCCGGACGTATTCATTTCCGCCTGTGAAAATCTCCTTAAAAAACCGGAATGACACTTAAAATTAGCATCTAAGACCCCGCTGGCTTTAGTTGCATAGAGTATTATGAACCCACCCTAAATCCCTTTTATGATATAAAACTTCAACATTGAAACAACCGCTGTTGACAAACCGTCTATTGGGTGATACTATATAGTAGTAGTAAGCAATACAAAATACAAGTGATACAAAGTAGCAAGGGAGGGATTATGCTGGAAAACCTAACGGAAATGCTCAAGGGCGTGCTTGAAGGCTGCATCCTTGAAATTATAAGCCGCAAAGAAACCTATGGATACGAAATCACGCGGCGGCTCAACACCCTCGGCTTCACGGATGTTGTGGAGGGAACGGTGTATACCATACTGATCCGGCTTGAAAGAAGCAAGCTGGTAGAGATCACCAAAAAGCCTTCCGACATGGGGCCGCCGCGAAAGTTTTTCGCTCTCAACGACGCGGGGCGCGAGGAGCTGCAGAAGTTCTGGAAAAAATGGGAGTTCGTATCATCAAAAATTAACGAGTTAAAGGAGAAAAAGCAATGAATTTTTGGGAAAAAGTTACAGGCAGCGACATGACTAAAGAATTGAAAACTTTTGAATCGCGAGCCGAAAAGCTGCCAGCCGATTATCAAGCGGCATGGGAAAAAATCAAAGCCAATCTTTGGCCGCACTCGGATTTCACTGGTCGCAACCTCATGCCAATTATTGACGGTGTGCTTGGCCTGCTCGAAGAAACGGCGGCGGACGGCCAGAGTGCCCAAGAGGTTTTGGGTGACGATATCAAAGGATTCTGTTCAGCGCTGGCCGGCATCGATGGGGCAAAGTCTTATCGCGACAAGTGGCGCGAGCAACTCAACAATAATATTGCTAAAAAATTGGGTAAATAGGGGGATAAAATGAGAATACAAGATATCGTCGAAGGCAAAAAAGAGTGGCGGGCGCACATGGCGCGTGTCAAAGCGCTCCCGCAAGATTATCAGATTGTTTATAAAGAGATTCAAAAATATCTCTTTAAGGTCGGCCCCGTTGAGTTAACCGAAGGGACAGGTTTGCTCTCGGGGATTGTCGATCTTTTTGAAGAGGGCGCGGCCTTGGGGAAAGGCGTGCTCGAAGTGACAGGCAGTGATGTAGCGGCTTTCTGCGACGATCTGATCAAAGGTTCAAAAACTTACGCTGACATCTATCAAGAATCTGTTGACAAAGAAGTTAACAAAGCCATGGAAAGGGTTACGGATAAAACAAAGTGAAAGGGGCAGGTGTAAAAGACAGTTTTTGTTGCATTTTGAATTGACTTTTAAGCAAAAAAATAGTATATATATGTTTGGTTGAAGGATTCGGGAGAGACTTTTTATATTGAAAGCACCGAAGGGGCAAAAACTCTCAGGTAAAGGGACCGTATCCGGACGAAACTCTGGAAAGCATTTTATGCACCGAAGAAGTAATTTTGCATGGCAAAAGAATCTTTCAGGTTCCAAGACAGAGTACATCTCGTACATTTCTATAGGGATGTACTTTTTCGATTGGAGACATATAAAGATGGATGCTTTTATTTTTTCGCTTGAGATTATAGGCACAGTTGCCTTCTCGGTATCAGGAGCAATGACCGGATTAAAAAAGAGGATGGATATTTTCGGCGTAGCTATTCTCGGATTGATAACAGCTGTAGGCGGCGGGGTATTAAGAGATATAATATTAGGGATAACACCGCCTAAAACGTTTTGGAATCCTGTATATGCATTGGTTTCCATACTAACGGCAATATTTATTTTTGTTCCGGTGGTACGTGAATGGCTGATGCGCAATCGAAACGCATATGAAATGATTTTATTTATTATGGATGCCTTGGGTCTTGGAATCTTTACCGTTATAGGCATACGCACCGCATACGACATATCGAGCAGCTTCAACTGCTTTCTTTTGGTATTTGTCGGAGTTATCACGGGCATTGGCGGCGGAGTCATGCGCGATATTCTTGCCGGCAGTACCCCTTATATATTTGTTAAGGATATATATGCCTGTGCTTCTATTATAGGCGCGTTAATATGCGTCGAACTGTGGAAATTTATCGGAAGCCCTTTGGCAATGCTGGTTGGGACTGCAATAACAGTTTTGATTCGTTGCTTGTCCGCACATTTCAAATGGAATTTGCCGCGCCCCAAATATATCGATAAACAATTGGATAAAGTATAAAATACTTCGGATGATTATAAAAATATTCTAGTGCTCTTACTGGACGGGATGGGAGTTGACGCGCTCAAGAAGCATTTAAATCCAAATGGACTTTTTCGGAGTCATTTAGGAGTCATTTAGTTGAAGTAAAACGGAAACGGATTTTTGGAAATGGAAAGTTTCATAAAAAATTTAATGATTTTATAGGGGACTTTCTTGCCGTGGCAATCTCAGATAAGGGGATAGTATATTCGCAAAAGTCTACCATGTATAAATCAAATCATGCTGGGATGACGGAAAAAGAAATGTTGATTCCATTTATTGCAATAAAAAGAAAATGAGATTATATAAAGAGGTACATAATTATGGGTTTCTATAGGAGAAGCAATAACGTTGATTTCAAGGGGTTTGACAGGAAATGGATTATGGCAAAGGCAGAAGCATCCCTGATGGCAGACCCTGTACACATAACCGATGCGCAAGCTTCCATGAGCGAAGGCGGGCCCCACGACTTTTATTCAAACGGGGATTACTGGTGGCCGAATCCGGATACTAAAGACGGTCTTCCTTACATACGCAGAGATGGAGAAAGCAACCCCGATTGTTTTTCCAAACACAGGAAATTACTTAGAAAAATGAGGACCAATGTTGCTAATCTGGCAGCAGGCTATAAGATCTCCGGCAATGAAAAATTCGCCTGCAAGGCGGTTTTAATGCTCAAGGAATTTTTCTTAGACGAATCTACCTTCATGAATCCAAATCTCCTTTTTGCCCAGGCAATTCCCGGGTTGTGTTCAGGACGTGGAATAGGGATCATCGATACTATTCATTTAATCGACGTACCCCTGGCCATAAGGGTTTTAAGACATTCACCTTGCATGAAGGCGGAAATATATTCAGGATTAAAGCGGTGGTTTGCAGATTATTTGAAGTGGATGACCACACATCCTTATGGGATAGAGGAGATGAATGCCAAAAACAACCATGGAGTTTGCTGGCTTGTTCAGGCGGCTGTGTTTGCATATTTTACAGATAATCATAAGATCCTCGATTTTTGCCGCAGCAGGTATAAAAAAGTACTGCTGCCCGAACAGATGACGCAGGATGGCGGATTCCCGTTAGAACTTGCACGTACCAAGCCTTATGGCTATTCAATTTTTGTTTTAGACAATATGGTTACTCTCTGTCAGGTACTCTCAACTGGACAGGACTGCCTGTGGGATTTTAAGCTTAAGGACGGAAGAAGCATTTCAAAAGGATTGGAATTTCTCTATCCATATCTTGAAGATAAATCCCGCTGGCTGTATGATGCCGATGTGGAACATTTTGACGGATGGCCCGTAAGGATGTCTTTCATGCTTTTTGCCGGACTGGCGCTGGGTGAAAGGAAGTATCTGGATCTATGGTACAGACTCGATCCAGACCCTAAAGATGAGGAAATAAGAAGAAATATGGCAATTCGCCAGCCGATTTTATGGGTGCCGTAAATTAAATAGAACTGCATTGCATCGTTGCGAAGAGTTAAATAAATCAAACGCAATAGAAATCAGAAAAGTTTTGATGTCATTTCCCAAAAGGGATTCGTAAATATGTTGGAAACTTCAGCCACATTATCAAAGTTTTTAGTGTTTTTATTCAAACACTGGTCACCAACGCAGCGATCTGTTTTTCAACATCGGCTTTTTCTGCAGTTCGGGCAGTCTTTATGGCTGACAGCTTTGACAGCGCATCGGCAACCTGCACTTTTACATTATGTACGCTTTCCTGTGAAGCATGGATGTGAGAGAGGACGGACCAGTCGGCAATCAGGCCGTCAAAGAAGTAATCGGCAAAACGGAGGAAACCTTCGATATTTATATTTCCCATCTTCGTATCGATGCGGATATCGGCAAGTTCGGCGTGGAACCTGTTAAGGAGGACTTGCAGATGCTCGACGCCATCCTGCGCTTCATTCAGATGCGAGTGCTTAGCAAGATCGGAAATCAAGCCGCCGCCAAGAAGATCCCATGTGCCCCAACTATTGGCACTGCCGAGATTGTTTTCTATGCTGTCGATCTGCCGCATAGCAGCACTGCCGGCCGAGATGGCCTCGTCCAGCTCTTTTAATTGGCTGACGGTTTCGCCAAGCCGCCGCTCCAAAGCACAAAGCCGTTTGGCATAGGTTGAATCCTCACGTAGCAGCTCCTGCAATTTGGCAAAGACTTCTTTGTACCGTCCGTCACAATCCGAAAGTGAATCCTTTTCCCTGCATAGTTCATCTATCCGAATTCTGCAATCATCGAGCTGACGCACAACAGCATCGTATTTTAATCTGGCGGCATATGCTTCTTGCTGCTCCTTATCCAGCCTGTCTTCTTTTTTACCCAGAATAGAATACAGAATCGATGTTGCAGTCGTTCTTTCAAGCCGGTCTACATCAGTTTGTTCTCTGGAAAGGGCGGATTTTAAATGCCGTTCACGTTGAGCAAGATCATTTTCTTCAATCTGCAGATTCTGGAGCATCGAATCGATTTTCTTCTTGCGCTCAAGCTTTGCGGAAAGCCCGGCAAGTTCAGCACACATTTCTTCAATCATTTATATAATCCTCGCTTTCATGAGCACCAGACAGCGCATCAGATCTATATTACTTTGATAGAATTGCCATGATTTCTACTTCTATCCAGTTATTATTATAATTATAACATAGTTTCATGTAATATCGCCACATTGATTAGCGGCAAAATGCAGGTGTATAAGTATTATTTGAAGAATATTATGGAAAGAGCAATTAGCGGAAAGTCTTTAGAGTCTGTTAACTTTAGTTTTGGATTAGCAGAATCAATGTCTGAGCTAAGATAAGTTTTGATTCTGCCCAAAACAAGTTTACAGACTCTTAAGGCTGTGAGCTTGGCGATTGGAATAAAATATTCTTCAAATATAAAATATGCACCCGTAAAATGCAAACTGCGCCTTTTCAGCATCTTCAGAAAATCTTAAGATTTTAATAATGGAAAAGCTATAAAATATTTTTTTATTTTACGGTATAATAATTGGGGATGGGGCGCATTTTTATATTATGCACCCATGGCGGTGATATATGCTTGAAAGAAAGAAGAAGATGCTTATGGCTGCGAATATTTTGATAGTCGACGATGAACAGGCAATTGCCGATTTGGTGGAAGTTTATCTAAAAAATGAAAATTATAATGTTTTTAAATTTTATAATGGCCGGGATGCCCTAAAGTGTATTGAAAATGAAAAAATTGACCTCGCAATTCTGGATGTCATGCTGCCCGATGTAGACGGCTTTTCGATCTGCAGGCAAATCCGGGGGAAGCATAATTTCCCGGTTATTATGCTGACAGCCAAGGAGGAGGAAATCGATGAGATTACCGGACTTACATTAGGCGCAGACGACTATATTACAAAGCCTTTTCGCCCGTTGGAGCTGATTGCCCGTGTAAAGGCACAGCTTCGGAGATTTACCAGATATAATACTGAAAGACCTTTGCAGGATAAACAGGTGATTGCGTTTTCAGGTCTGGTACTGGACATGGATACCCATGAATGCATGCTGAACGAGAAAAAGCTGGCTTTAACTCCGACTGAATTTTCTATTCTCTGGGTCCTTTGCTCAAATCGCGGGCGGGTGGTCAGCGCGGAGGAGTTATTCCGTGAGGTATGGGGAGATAAATATTTTGCCAACAGCAATAATACGGTAATGGTTCATATACGGCATTTAAGAGAAAAAATGCACGACAGCGCAGAGCATCCTAAATATATAAAAACGGTATGGGGAGTTGGCTATAAAATTGAAAAATGATTTCAGCAGATTAAAAAGAAAGTTTTTTTTGCAGGTTCTATTGATCGCGGTAATAACGCCTTTACTCAGCATGCTAATCCAGAGTATTTTTGTTGACGGTATTTTTCAAGATCTTTTTGCAGAGGGTTTTATACGCTTATGCCAAGGGATATTTCATATTTCATATGAGCGGGGTTTGAGTATTTATCAAGGACTGTTCCGCAACAACAAGTCTTTCTGGATGATCAGTGGCTTTTTTCTCCTATTATTGATAATCTTTTATTGCGAACTCTTGCGGATGACAAAATATTTTAGCGAAGTCAGTTCGGGGTTGGATCAGCTTGTGAAAGAATCAGACCGTGTAATTACAATGTCGCCGGAGATGGATTTTATGGCTGCAAAGCTAAATAAGATCAAAAGGATTCTTGAAAAGCGGGAACGCGACGCGAGGGAAGCTGAACAGCGTAAAAATGATTTGGTAGTTTACCTGGCTCATGATATAAAGACGCCTCTGACATCCGTCATAGGATACTTGAGCCTCTTGGATGAAGCTCCCGATATGCCGCCCAGGCAGAGAGCAAAATATGTAGGCATTACTCTTGAAAAGGCTTATCGGCTGGAGCAGCTTATCAATGAATTCTTTGAAATCACGAGGTTCAATCTTCAAACGATCGTTTTGAATAAGGAGAAAATAAATTTACCGTTCATGCTCCAGCAGATGGCGGATGAATTTTATCCGATGCTGACGCCCCAGGGAAAGCATGTGACCGTAAATGCGCCGGAGGGGCTAACTTTGTGGGGGGATGCAGACAAGTTGGCCAGGGTGTTCAACAATATCCTGAAAAATGCCATAGCCTATAGCTATGAAAACAGCATCATTGACATTTCAGCCAGACAGCAGGATAAAAATATTGTTATAACTTTTACCAATCAAGGCAATCCCATACCGTTGCAAAAGCTGGATATGATTTTCGAGAAGTTTTACCGTCTGGACTCATCCCGTTCCAGCCATACAGGCGGAGCCGGATTGGGCCTGGCCATAGCCAAGGAAATCGTTACCGCCCATGGCGGTACTATCACGGCAGAGAGCAGCGAAGAACATACTGTATTTACTGTGACTCTTCCGATTCCGGATAGTGAAATAAGAAAATCTTAAGAATTTCATAAGATGGAATTTCGATATCGCTCATTGTTCTGTGATAAAATAACATCACTACAGGACAAGGAGTTGCTCTATTATGGTAGGAAAAGTAAAAAAGAAAAAATCAAAAGTGCGAATATTAGTGTCATTTTTGCTGATTGCTGTCATAGCCTCTTTTACATATAAATCAATCATTAGCCTTGAACGTCAGTATTTGCTTGAAAAAAATTCCGGTAGCAGGACTATGCCGGTGCCATCGTTAAAGAAAACGCCGGATTATGCCGCCCATATATCTTTAGAAAGCCTGAACAGTCCCCATGCGATCCTGATCCGTTTAAAAGATCATGCCGTTTTAATGCAGAAGAATAGCGCAGGGAAAATCTATCCGGCTTCTTTGACTAAAATGATGACGGCCATTGTCGCAATAGAAAACTTGCCAGATATGCACCAAAGGATTAAGCTTCCTAAATCTATTTTTCAAAAGCTGTATAAAGCGGATGCGGCAATGGCGGGTTTCCAACCGGATGAAGAAGTCATGGCAATCGACCTTGCTTATGGGGCGTTGCTGCCGAGCGGTGCGGAGTGTTGTATTGGGCTTAGCCGTCAAATCGCCGGCTCGGAGAAGAATTTTGTGAATATGATGAATCAAAAGGCGTCATATCTTGGTATGAATAATACCCATTTTGAGAATGCTACGGGACTTCACGACAAAAACCATTATACAACAGTCAAAGACATGTCTATTCTTCTTAGCTATGCGCTGCAGAACGATACTTTCCGGGAAATTTTCACTTCATCCAGATATACCGTTCATCCCACAAATAAGCATCCTGATGGTATAACTTTTTACAGCACGATGTTTAAAGAGCTCAAATATAGGGGCATTACCGGAGGAAAGATTTTAGGTGGGAAAACGGGGTATACCGACGAGGCCGGCCTTTGTCTTGCGAGCCTCGCTGAAGAAGGCAAGCAAGAATATATTCTGGTTACAGCCGGTGCTAAGGGAGACAACAAATCCGAGCAATACAATATTACTGATGCATTATCCGTATATAACAGTTTGGGAGAGAAATAAGTTATTCATAAAATTTTAATAAGCTGAGATTCCGGCATAAAATATTTCACTCAACTGACTTCAAAGACTCGATCATATCGATTTTTTTTAGCTTAAAATAGGTAACGGCTTGCATGATTATGGAAAATGCCATTGTAATCAGCGACGGCCATACAAAACTGAGCCATTTTATATTTCTGAAATATACAACTGTGTCTCCTTCGATAAATCCCATGACAAAATGATGAAGTCCTATCCCCAGAATCAAACCTACACCAATGCTGATCAACGTTAATATAAAGGCTTCACGGTAAATATATTCATTCGTTTCGCCATCTGTAAATCCAAGCACTTTAAGGGTGGCAATCTCGCGTTTGCGTTCGCTGATATTTATCGATGTCAGATTATAAAGGACGATTACCGCCAGTATTGACGCAATACAAACAAGCAAAACGACTACATTGTTAAGGCCTGTATTTCCTTGAATCGCCCGCTGAAGGATATCATCTTTGAAATTCACACTTGCAATCAGATCGCTATTTATCAAATGCTTTGCCACGTTTTTTTTATTTCCGTTATAATCGGATGCGATCATATTGTAGGATGCGGATTTTTCAAAAATTTTGCCGTACAGGTTTTTACTCATGTAGATATAGTTCTGCATATAGTTTTCCGCAACGTCAGAGACAATAAACGTATACGAATTGTTGTCGGCGTCTTTAACATTGATCTTTCCACCCTTCCCCACCTTGTAAACATCGGAAATCTTTTGGGAGATAATGACGCCGTTATCGTCTAATGCTGTTCTGGTTCTATTTACCGTGCTTTTAAGATTAAAATATTTATA
This sequence comes from Clostridiales bacterium, assembly GCA_030016385.1. Lineage (NCBI taxonomy): Bacteria > Bacillati > Bacillota > Clostridia > Eubacteriales > Clostridiales bacterium. The sequence goes on from JASEJN010000041.1 coordinate 15,604, forward strand.
AAATGTTTTTTCATTTTCCGGAACGACCAGATAAGTATCCAGCGATTTAATGTTGGATTCGCAGGTAAGGGCTGTTTGCTTTATCAAAGCGGGGTCTTTAATCTGTTCTTTTTCCAGTAGGCTTTCCAAATCCCCGTTTATATTTTTGACGTTATTTTTAAGCACGATTAAATCATCATACTTAAAAATTTCGCCATACTGTTTCTGGGCAATGCCGTTGATACTATCCTTTATGCCAAATCCGGCCAGTATCAATGCGGTGCAGCCTGCTATTCCGATGATGGTCATAAGTACTCTTTGCTTGTAACGGAATATATTGCGAATTGTAACCTTCCACGTAAAGGAAAGGCGCCTCCAGACGAAACCGACTTTTTCAAGCATGATGGATTGTCCGGTTTTGGGCGGAACCGGACGCATTAAAGCCGCAGGTTTTTGCTTTAATTCCCGATTGCAGAAGAGAACCGTTACAAAACTCATAAGTGCAACGGCAGCCGTTAAAATCACCAGCAGCTCCGCGATATTGTAACGGATGATAAGCGGCGGCAAAATATATTGGAAACAGGTATATATGATTTTTGGTATAATCGTACAACCTGCAAAAAATCCGGTTATTGTCCCTAAAACAGTGGCCGAAAGAACATAGAGGAGATATGTGGAAATAATACCTTTGTCATTAAAGCCAAGAGAAGTCAGCGTGCCAAGCTCGCTGCGCTCTTCCTCTATCATGCGGGCCATTGTATTCGATGTCATCAATATGACAATCAGAATGAAAAACAGGGGGATGATCCTGGCAACCGAGGTTACTGTATTCGTACCGGATTTTAGATCGCTGTAACCAGCTACGGCAGTATCCCTGTCCAAGATTATCCAGGAGGGTTTTTCGATAGTTGAAAGTTTTTCTCTGGCATCCTGAATCTTGACCTTCGCATCAGTCATTTTGGCATTGAAGGTTGCTAAATTTTTATTGTATTCGTTATAACCGCCGTTCAGTTTCTTATCATTTATCTCAAGTTCGTTTTTACCCTTGAAAATTTTATTTTTTGCATCGGCAATCTGCAAGTTGAATTCAGCGATCCCCTGGTTTAACTGTTTTTCACGGGTGTCCAGTGTATCAATGGATGATTGGAGTTTAAGCAGTCCTTCATACGAAGCGGAATACTGATCGATCTGCGCACTTAATTTCGCGTATTCCTGGCTATCGGCAGGGAGACTGCTCTGCTGCTTTTTCATATACTGGATAGCTGAATTCAGCTCATTTATTTTGGAACCCAACTCCTCTTTTGCAATACCGTTTTTTTGCAATTCAGCATCGATTTGATTTCGACCGTTTGCAATCTGAGATTGCGCGTCTTTAAATTTTGCATTTTGAATATCTATATTTTTCCGCAGCTTCGCTTCGCTTTGAACAAGCTGTGCCCTGGCATTGTTTAGTTTGGCCGCATTGGCATCCAGTTCTATTTTGGCATCGGTGGGTTTTTTCTCTCCCTTTGCCTTTTCGCCATTCAGCTTCGCTTCGTTACGGTTGATCTCGTCGGCCGCCTTGTTATAGATTTCCTCATACCGGGCATTCTCCCTTTCAGGTTTCAGCTTTACCAGTTCATTATTAAGCTGTGATGCTATATCGTCATATTTTTTTGAATAAGTATCTATATTTTTTGTCCCTATGGCTGTAATATAAATTTGAGTATAAGCATCCATTGTGAAGTTATCCCTGCTTATAAAAATAAAGGAGGATAGCTTTCCGTCACCAACTGTGGTATTCCCATAGTCATACGATAGATATAAAGGCGATTTTACAGTGCCGACGACAGTGAATTCTGTATTTTTCAGCTTTTCGTTTACGTCGCCGGCAATATCGATTTTATCGCCGATTCTATAGTTATTGCCGTCAGCTACGCATTCTCCGTCCGCTTTTGGCATCCGTCCCTTATTCAGCTTAACGGTATCGGCTGATTTTTCAATTGCATGTATCCGGATAGCTTTCCCGTGATCCATAACATCCAGGGAATAGCTCGGGGTGACCGTGCTTACATTTTTCAAAGACTTTAGCGCATTTACATCGTCATCCGTCAGACCCATCGTGCTGATTATTTGAAAATCCATTAATTTATGAGTGTCATTGTATTCACTGAGGGAAGTGGTTATATCAGGCGCACTTTCCTGTATTCCTGCAAAAAAGCCAACGCCTACCATTATAATGATAAACAGCGATATAAACCTGCCGAAAGATTTCTTGATTTTAAATAGAATATTTTTATATAGCAGCAACTTGATCACCAAACAATCTCTTCGGCTTTTTTAGGGCTGTTATTGAGAATAATGTCATTTACAGTTCCGTTTTTGATATGAATGACTTTATCTGCAATATCAGCTAAAACGGTATTGTGTGTTACGAGAATAGTTGTTGTACCCATTTCTCTGCAAGTTTTTTGCAATAGTTCGATTATCCGCTGCCCGGTTACGCTGTCGAGGGCGCCGGTAGGCTCATCGCATAACAGCAGCTTGGGATTTTTGGCGATAGCCCTTGCTATAGCAACACGCTGTTGCTCTCCCCCTGATAACTGAGCAGGGAAATTATTAATCCGGTCCGATAAGCCGACTTGGTCCAGTATCCTTTTAGGGTCAAGTGAGTCGGAGCAAATCTGGCAAGCAAGTTCCACATTTTCAAGGGCGGTCAGATTCCCGACAAGGTTATAAAATTGGAATACGAATCCGATATCATTTCGCCTGTAATTTACAAGTTTCCTTTTGTTGTAATGATGGATTTCGCTGCTGTCCACCGTAATGCTGCCGCCGCTGGGGCTGTCCATTCCGCCGAGCAGATTTAATACCGTTGTTTTTCCAGCACCGGATGGACCGAGTATGACGACAAGTTCGCCCTTTTCTATTGAAAAAGAACAATTCTCAACTGCCGTGATCGGCACATCGCCGGTGATATATTCTTTTTTAACATTTTCAAACTCAATAAACGCCATAAATATACACTCCTGTTAACAGACATTATGTTGATTATTTATCTAAAATATAGTATACTGACAGTGTGTAATAAACACAACAAACAGATTATTAAAAAATAGCGGTTATACGACAGATATTTGAAAAGTGTCGAATAAACAGCAAAACTATTTTTGCCAATATGGGTGGTTATTTATGCAGGAAAAGAAAAAAGACAGGCGTGTCAAATACACGATGATGGTCATAAAGAATAGCTTTGTTAAAATATTGAAGCAAAAACCTATATCGAAGATTACGATAAAGGAAATCTGTGAAGATGCAGATATTAACCGGGCGACATTTTATGCGCATTATTCGGACCAATATGATTTGCTTCATCAGATCGAGAATAACCTCATCGATGACATCAACCGGTATCTTAACAGTTATGGCATTGAAAACAAGTGGGAAGTGCCTATTGAAATGCTTGAAAAGATCCTCGAATATATCAAGGAAAATTCCGAGCTTTTTGACATGCTGCTTAATTCCAATGGAGATATTCAATTCCAGCAGGAAATCACAAAGGTTATAGGCAATCAGCAATTGCTGCCGACAAACGTGAGCAATTCTTTAAGCAAAGCAGATGCCGAATATATATTTCTTTTTTTTGCAAATGGGTGCATAGGGGTAATTAAAAAATGGCTGAAGGACGGCATGAAAAAACCGATCAAGGAAATGGCCGAGCTTATGCTTAGAGTAGTGATAAACGGCAGGGAAGCATTTGTTTAAGCATCCTGCGATGTAGGAATAAACATCAGGCCGGCTTATTTTCATAGGACTTGAATTTCAACAAATAAACAAGGCTATAATTTTCTATTTCTTTTATATTTTTTCCCGGATTGCTATAGAATTCATCGGTAAGAGAACCCATGGAGCCGTTTTTGCTTTGATCTTGATAGCAAATATTTGCCAACACTATTTCATTATCGTTTATTGCGATTGCCTTAGAGTTATTTGTCCCAAATATTTTTGAAAGTGGATGGTTTTCAACAGTCTTGTCCTCAAGGTTTAATTCTATTTTTGACGTTGCATTACCGGATTTGACGGCTAAAGTCCAATTCTGTTTCATCTTTTCAAAATCATTCACTGTTATAATAATCATGCCCTTTTCACCTTTGGGCAATCCTACTGACAGTTCGCCGCAACTCAGAATCTTTTTACCCATTTCATATTTATCCACCCATACTTTAAGCCATTTATACTTACTATCAGCATTAAAATCAAAAATAAGATATTTATCGTTTTCTATAGACAAGAAAAATTTTTCTCTATCTGTGATTTTTGTCTCAGATATGAGGTTAGTACTTGGCTTGGTGGAGGGTTTTGCTGTATTACAGGCTGTTAAAGATAACAAAAGCATCATAGAAATTAAAGCCAATAGAAACTTTTTCATTTATAAATATCCTCCATAAGCAGGATTTTAAATCATTATTACTTGTTATAATCTCATGTAGGATGAAACACCCGTTTAGTAATATAATACCATTATTACATAAATCTATCAATCACGATCAATGTATTTCATTAGCTTATAGACTCTTGAGGATTAGGGTCTTAGAACTTACAAAACTTGAATCTGGCGAATGAGTGTTCAAAATAACATAAGCCAAAATTACAAATCGAAGTTTTAGTATGATTGCAATTGACTTATTTTATTGTATATGGCAAAATTTAGATATGTATTCTTCGATGCGACGTAGGAAATGCTGAAATAGCTTTAATTTGTGGTACAAGAAGAATTCAGAAATTTTCTTATCGCAAACCATGTATTAGTAACTTGTATTCAAAATTATACAGAGATTAAATTGTAAAGGATGATAATTATGGATGTGAAGATTTGCCCTTTGTCTCGGGAACTCGCGGACGATTATTTTGATTTTTTTGATAATGTCGCGTTTTGTGATCATGAGGAGTGGTCATGGTGTTATTGTACATATTATCACTTTGACTCGGAAATTGAAAAGGAACTGGACGGCGTGGACAAAAATGGTTTGAGAGAATATGCTGTCAAACTTGTAAAAGAAGGAATTATAAATGGTTATCTTGCATATATCGACGGTAAGGTAGCCGGTTGGTGCAATGCCGGCGACAAGGCCGGCTACAAGCGTTTACGCGCAAATAAGGACTTATGGTCGGATGCTGATGATGCTAAGGTTAAATCGGTTGTATGTTTTATCATCGCTCCGAAAATGCGCAATCAGGGAATAGCTACATTGCTTTTAAAAAGAGTGTGTGAGGATGCTGCATCGGAAGGATTCTCATGCGTGGAGGCATATCCCGCCTGTGGAACTCTCGATTGCTATATGAATTTTCACGGATACATTTCCATGTATGAAAAAAGCGGTTTTGTTTTACATAAAAGATTCGATGACTATTGTATCATGCAAAAAAATATTGTCATATAAAATTGTACCGAAATTATAATATTTTAACTTAGACTGCAGTATCTTTGCCGTTTCATATTGCGGGCAAATTACAGTCCGTGCTTGTTCAGATAAACAAAAATATATATTGTGCTCTTTATGCGTATTGGATTATAATGTTTAAAATAATAAGCGCATTATATTAAACGGAATAATTTCCAATATGAAAGGTGATTTTAAAATGGAACTAAAAGTAGGATATCCATCAGGAGTTCCCATGGGAGGAATAGGGACAGGATTTATAGAGCTATTGACGACAGGCAAACCGGGAACATTTCTCATAAACAATAATTATGTACAACCTCTTACAGACCTGAATGGGAGTTTTTTTGCCGTAAGATGCGAGTTTAATGATGGCAAATCCGTATTCAGGTTGCTTCAAAAGGGAGACATGTGCGGATTTAGAGGAGTGGATTCTGTAAAGTATTCAGGCCTCTTTCCTATAGCTAAATCGGCATATTTTACATCGGCCATTCCGATAAGAATGGAGGTTGAATGTTTTAGCCCAATTATACCTCATGATATAGAAAACTCGAATTACCCTGGCACGGTATTTATTTTCAGGTTTATAAATCTACTTGAGCAAAAAATAAAATTAAATCTTTTTCTGTCTTGGGAAAATACCATAGGATGCGGTGGATTCGTAAGCGATAAACCTGTGATCATTTCAGATAGGACTGGAAACTATATAGAAGGCATTGAAAACGAAAAATACAGAGGCATTGTTTTTAAAACCTCTGATAAAAAAAAGGCCATACCTAATTCCTTGGGCAATTATGCGCTTGTTGTCCCATATGATGGTAAAGTCAATTTTACTTCGTATTTATGGAATGCATTGAATGAAAAGGCAAAGATACTCGAGGCTTTATCGAATGGAGGACAATTTAATAATAATAAGAGAGGTATAGAAGGAGCCATCCATCCTGCAGGGGTAATAGGCATGGAATTTGAGCTTTTACCTTTTGAAAGAAAAGAGATACCTGCATCATTTGCGTGGTATACCCCTTTTCATAAAGTTATTGAAAAGAAAATGGGGGCAGGTGATGTTCTAAAGCAATATGCACCCCTTTACAATGAAAGTCAGGACGATCTTTCAAGTGGAACCAAACATAAAAATATCGATTTTGGGCACTATTATCAAAATAGATTCAAATCATCGTTTGAAGTTGCATCTTCTCTTCTCGAAAATTACAGAGAGCTTTTACTTAAGACGAAAGATATAGGCGTTTTCTTAAAGGCAACTGATCTTCCGGAATGGCTGTCATCAAAGATTATAAATGATTCGACTCCGCTTACCGCAAATACGGTGCTGACAAAAAAAGGTATTTTGGCCACATTGGAAGCCAGCCAAGGAATGGGTGGAGCTTTAGGGACGATGGACCAAAGGCTGATCGCCCATGCGGCATATCAGCTTTTCTACCCGGATATAAACAGGACTGAATTGAGGCTGTTTGCAAAAATCCAGGCCGAAGACGGACATATAAGCCATTTCTGTGGCAATATATATGAGAATATAGGAAGCAGCAGGGTCAGTTATGGAGATACGACATGGCCGGACCTTTCGTGTTCTTTTATAATACAATGCTACAGGGATCTGATGAATACGGGCAATTATGATTTTTATAATGAAATGCTTCCTTATATATTAAAAGCATATAAATGGTTGAAATCTGCGGATGACGATGGGGACGGCATACCTGAAGGAGGCTCCAGCTGGGACGTTGAGCATCACGGCGGATTGTTCGTGTATACGGGAACCATGTGGCTCGCTGCATTAAGAGTGCTTGAAAAGATAGCGGAACTTGAAGAAAGCCGCGAAATGAAAGATGAAATCGGGCGGCTTTTTAAAAGGACTCAGGGTAATATCATAAAATATCTGTGGAATGGTGAATACTTTGACAGCGTATACGATGCAAAAACAGGAGCGCATTCTGATGAACTTTTCCCGGGGCAACTTGCAGGTGAATGGGTGGTAAGGCTTTTAGGACTTAAGAGCATACTTCCCGTCTCCATGGTTAAAAAAGCCGTAAAAAATGTTTACAAGATCATATGCGGCAGCGGTTATTACAGGTTGATTCCAATAAAGACAAAAAAGGATGCGAGTCTTGTAGGGCGTAATCTCGATGAACAGGCTTGGCCGCAATACACTATGGTATTTCTCGATCTTCTCGCCATATATCTTGGAGTATATAAAGAGGGTATGGGCGATATAAAAAGATTTGATGAGGTTGTCTGTAAAATAGTAAAGGCTCCATGGACTACTACTCTATGGCATGACTGCAGGACGGGAATGCCTTGCGGTAATTCATTGGACAGGTATATGAATACTGCATCGTCATGGTTTATACTAAATGCCTTAACCGGTTTTCACCATGATGAGATAAATAAATCTTTAATATTAGGACCGGTTTTAATCAAGGATAAATTTATTTGCAGGCTTCCGATTGTAAGCACGGGCTACTGGGCATATATGGATACGGAAGCTGACGGCGGCAATATAAAATTGAAAGTAAGGTTTTGCAGGATATTCGCAGAAGGTATGGAGCTAAAGGGTTTAAAACTTCGAGGTAAATGCCATGTGTATTCCGCTGCATCAAATGATGGGACAATAGATGTCAATTGGGAATGCAAGGATGGTTATACGGATGTTTATTTCATAAAACCGGACAAATTAAAAATTAAAGCAGATGATATTCTTTATATTGATTACAGATGCGATGAAACCTGTTAATGCATGTACAATAGATGAGGTGTCTGAAACAAAAAATCCATATTATGAATTTTCAAGGTATCAAATAATGTTTATACACCTTACTCTCTTCAATTTGTAATTTGGCTTATGCTATTTTGAGTACTCATCGCCAGATTCAAGTTTTGTAAGTTCTAAGACCAGCAGCCTTAAGAATTCTTAGAGCTTTTGAAACTCGCTATGCTCAAACATTCAAAAGCTCTAATGATTCTCTATGGCGGCAAAGCCAAGAACTTATCAAAACTTTCATAATGCTCATTCGTTGCTCAAAATAACATAATTCTATTTATGCCTGATTTCATATTGTGAATCGAAGTTACTCTGGATTTGATATTTCAAATGGAATATTTCTCTGCTATAATGAAAATGCATATGTTACTAAAGTAAATTATGGGGGTAAATTATGCTTGTAGACAGGAAAATAATGAGCAAGTTATCTCAGATAGAATCGAGATATGAAAAATATCGTTATAAAAAAGTAGCTGATGTGCCTTGCGAATATTGGGAAACATTCGAGCATTTCAGGAAAGAACCGGGAAGCGCTGAAGGTGCCATCTGGAAAGCAGCCGCTCCGGGTACTAAATGGGGGGATAATTGGCTTACCTGCTGGTTTAGAGGGGATGCAAGGATTCCTGCGGAATGCGACGGCAAAAAAGTATTTATAAGGGCAAAGACAGGCGGAGAGACGCTTTTTATAGTAAATGAAAGATACATGGGCGTATTTGACAATAATCATCCTGTGGTTATGATGGATAAAAGCGTAAGGGCCGGGAAAGCCTATCATCTGTCATTTGAAGCTTATAGCGGCCACTACATACCTGGAAGCGCACCGAATGACCACAATATACCGCCATATCCCGGATGTAAAACCTTTGACGGTATTGAGCTTGTGCTCGAGAGGGAAGATGTAACGGGCTTTGTTTTCGATTTGAAGGTTTTATGGCAGGTTGCACAAGTTCTTGATGACAACAGCTTGAGGAAGAATAAAATAATAAAAGGCTTATCCGATGTATATTCGGTGATCGATGCCATGCCTGATGAAACACCTGAGGAGAGCTGGAGGCCAGAGATAGCTAAAGCGAGGAGGATCATGGAGCCTTTGCTGGACGCCAAGAACGGATCAACTGTTCCATATATGGGGATTGTCGCGCATTCCCATATAGATACTGCATGGCTTTGGCCCATTGCGGAGACATGGAGGAAATGCGCGCGTACTTTCTCGTCCGTATTAAACCTGATGGACCAATATCCGGATTTTAAATTTATACAAAGTTCGCCATATCAGACATCGGTCATAAGAAAATATTATCCTGAAATATACGGCAGGATCAAAAAAAGGGTGGTGGAAGGCCGCTGGGAGCCAAACGGCGCAATGTGGGTCGAGCCGGACTGCAATATACCCTCAGGAGAGTCATTCGTAAGGCAGCTTTTATTTGGCCAGAAGGCCACGCGTGAGATGTTCGGGTATACTTCCGATACTCTATGGCTGCCGGATGTATTCGGGTATTCGGCTGCCCTTCCCCAGATTTTGCAAGGGTGCGATGTGGAATTCTTTTGCACCACAAAGATAAGCTGGAACGATACAAATCGTTTTCCATATGATACATTTATCTGGAAGGGTATCGACGGCAGCTCTGTCACGGCGCATTTCCACAATATACACTGTTGGCCCGACCCTGCGACATTGACGGAGCAGTGGAACCGCGTGCAGCATAAGGATGTCCAGGATAGGAGGCTTGTGGCTTATGGATACGGCGACGGAGGCGGAGGGCCGATGGCGGAGATGCTGGAGGTAGCAAAGAGGGTAAAGAACCTGGAAGGGTGTCCGAAAGCGGAGCATACAACGGTCAGCGACTTCATGAAGGGGATAAAAATGGATCTTAAAGACATTCCGAAATGGTCCGGCGAATTATATCTCGAACTTCACAGGGGAACTCTCACATCAAAAGCGAAAATAAAAAGAGGGAATCGAAAAACAGAAATAGCCGTTAGAGATGCGGAATTTTTGAGCACAATGGCCGCTTTAAACGGGAAGCCTTATCCGTCAAATAAATTAAATGAATTATGGAAAACACTTTTGACTGATCAATTCCATGATATTCTTCCGGGCTCTTCCATCGAAAGAGTGAACGATGAGGCCATAGATGATTTTGAACATTGCATAGAGGGTGCAAAAAATATTTCAAAGAAGGCACTGGAAACTTTTGCAGGCACGGCTTTAGCCGATACAGGGAAGATTATGGCTGTCAACACATTGAACTGGGATAGAAATGGCGAAATTTTGCTGGATGCTGCAAAAGAGAATCAATATGCCATAGGAGAGAACATAAAATCACAGTGGGTGGAAGATGTGGAAGGCAATAAAAAACTTATAGCAAGCGGAATCCATATCCCTGCGTTTTCAGGAAAAGTTATCAGCATGGCATATGAAAGTCATCCGCAGAAGTCTCCGTTTGTTGTAAATGGCAATATGGTTGAGACTCCATTTGCAGCGGTTTCATTTGACTCGATTGGACGCATCGTTTCATTTATAGATAAGGAGTCGGGACGCGATATAGTAAAAAAGGACGGTTCGCTAAATACCCTGTGGATAGGCGAAGATATACCAGAGGCCTGGGACAACTGGGATATAGACAGGGATCAAAGGTTGAAGATGAGCATCGGAAGGGGATTCATAAAGAGATATGTTGCGGCAGACGGGCCTCTTCAGCTAAGGCTCAGATGCGAATATAATATAGGCTCCGCATCTTACATGGTACAGGATATAGTATTTCATTCAGAAACACCCAGGGTGGATTTTGAATCGGTTATAGACTGGAAGGAAAAGCACAAGCTTTTGAAAGCGGGATTTGAACTGGATGTTTTAGCCGACAGCGCGCGGCATGAGATTCAGTATGGATACGTCGAGCGTCCAACCCATACAAATTTGCCTCAGGACAGGGCAAGATTTGAAGTATGTGCCCATAAATGGACGGATATTTCAGAGACAGGGTTTGGGGTGGCGCTTTTGAACGACTGCAAATACGGTGTTGGAGTTGAAGACGGTGAAATAAGGCTGAGCCTGATGAAATCAGGTCTTCATCCCGACACAAGGGGGGATGAAGGAAGGCATTTGTTTAATTATGCGCTTCTTCCCCATTCTACCGGATTTTCTGTCCAGAGTGTCGTGCGGCCGGCATACGAACTCAATATCCCTGTGGTATCGGTTAAGGCGGGAGAAGGGGCAAAAGACATGAAAGGCATTTTATCTGTCGACTCCCCGAATATCATAGTGGAATGCATAAAATGGGCCGAGAGCGAGAATGCTTTCGTGGTCAGATTGTATGATGCGGCTAAAACAGGTAAGAGAGTCAATTTGAAATTCAATGTCGATATAAAGGGAGTCGATTTAACCAATCTCCTTGAGGAAAAAGCCGTGCCTCTCAAGTTAAATGACGGTAATGTAAGCTTTTATGTAAAACCATTTGAGATCAAAACTTTAATCTGTAAAATTTGAGGTGAAAAAAATGAATTTAAAATTTTATGGGCAAATCAAAGATCTGGAAAAGGGAATCGAAATTTTTGGAAGAAAATTCGGCTTTAATGTTACCGATGACGGATTGCCGGTAAGGGTCTACAATACGGAGAAAAATATTCAGGTTGAACTTGAAGACGGGCATGCCTCCATAGGGTTCAACAAGAAAATACACTTCTTCAGGGCTCTTGGACTTTTAGTTGAAGAGGCGCGAAACAAAGATTCATTTAAAATAATTGAAGAGCCTCAGTTTATCACCGATGGAGCGATGATCGACTGCTCAAGAAATGGCGTCATGAAGGTCGAAAGCATAAAAAAATTGTTGCGTACAATGGCGGCCATGGGCCTTAACGCTCTTATGCTCTATACTGAGGATACCTATACAGTTGAAAACCAGCCTTATTTTGGTTATATGCGGGGAAGGTATACATATGATGAACTTAAAGAATGCGACGATTATGCGGATATTTTCGGCATAGAGATTATTCCATGCATTCAAACACTTGCTCATTTGGCTCAGGCGCTGAAATGGAGTTTTGCCAATGATATAAGGGATACTTCCGATATTTTGCTCGTAGGAAATAAAGAGACATATGAATTTGTGGAGTCCATGATAAAAGCCGCCAGCGCACCATTCCGGAGCAAGAGGATACATTTGGGAATGGATGAAGCCCGGAACATAGGACTTGGACGATACCTGGATAAAAACGGTTACCGGCCTACTCTTGATTTGATTAAGGAACATTTGAGGAGAGTACTTGAAATAACTGATAAATATGGATTGAAACCTATGATATGGAGCGATATGTTCAGCAGAAATGTAAATTATGATGATAACCTCGAAAACATCGTACCTGAAAATGTTCAGCTGGTCTACTGGGACTATTATCATCATGACAAGAAAGATTATATATATAACATAAGAAAACATAAAAAATTCGGAAGCGACCCTGTTTTTGCAGGAGGAATATGGACATGGGTGGGAATGAGCACATGGTACAATAAGACATTCGCCACCATGAAACAGGCTCTGCCCGCCTGCAAAGATGAAAACATAAAAGAAGTATTTGCGACAATGTGGGGTGACAACGGTACGGAGGATAATGTCGCAGGGGCCATGCTCGGGCTTCAATTCTTTGCAGAAGAAGGCTATTCCAAAGCATTGGATATCGAAAAGGTGAAAAGAAGGTTTAAATTCTGTGCAAATGCGGACTATCAGGCTTTTATGGACCTGACATTGCTCGATGAACCCCTCGGCAAATATAATCCGGATTATTCATATAATCCTTCAAAATGCCTCCTGTGGCAGGATATACTTATGGGACTTTTCGACAAGCACTTTGAAGGGATTGATATTTCAGGATATTATTCAAAACTTGAGGGAAAGATGAAAAAGTATAAAGAGGAAAATAAAGAGTGGCAATTCGTATTTGATGTTCCTTTAAAGCTTTGCGATGTTCTAAAACAAAAGGGCGATATGGGCCTCAGGATTAAAAAATACTATGACGCAAAAGAAATCGCATCCCTTAAAAAAATTGCACAAGAGGAGCTTCCAAGGCTTTATGAGAGCGTTGATAAGCTGAGGATTGCACACAGAAAACAATGGCTTGAAGTCTATAAACCATTTGGATTTGAAATACTGGATATCAGATACGGAGGGGTTCTTGCGAGGATAAACACTGCCAAAGACAGGATCATCGATTATACAGAGGGCAGAATAGCAAAAATCGAGGAACTCGAACAGGAAAGGCTGTATTTCGATGGAGAAAAGGGTCCCGGCGAGTTCAAGCTTCCATATTGCAACCAATACAGAAGGATTATATCGGCAAGTCCCCTATAAAATACAAGCTTTAATAGGATTATGTTATTTTGAGCGACGAATGAGCATTATGAAAGTTTTGATAAGT
>JASEJN010000042.1 GCA_030016385.1 Clostridiales bacterium
ATATTGGTATAATATTCCTTTTACCAGTAATTTGTCAGGTAGCACAATAGATTAATTTAACAAATTTATTATTATATGGTCCCATAGTCTGGGGTAATAAAATTAACTTTTTGCCAAGTTTAATAGTGCCTAACTTTAAGAAAGAATGTAAAAAAAATCTTTTATATCCATATATGTCACTAAAGCTATCCCCTTCGCTTATATCCAAAACTATATCCGCATTTTCTAAAAGTTTATATACATCTCTGTTTAAAAAACAAGTATCAATAGAAAATTTTGTTTTTATGTAAAAACTTAATCCACCTTTTAGGTTACTGGGAATTTCATTGACCTTTAGAATTTTATTATGATAATCTATTACATTTTCTATTTTCCGTTTTACTGTATATGAAATAATGGTTATACTACAATCTTCATTTGCGTCTATTAAAGCATTTATAGTACCCCTTGTAAGAGCATTAACTCCTCTGTTTCCTGAGTTAAGGGAAGCTCCCATTAATATAATCTGTTTCACTTCTCGTTTCTCCTTTTAATCATATTCCTCTTTATATAATCTCGTCCAAGTTTTTTACCTGATAGTAATGCTTTAAACTTGTCTTTGTTATTTCTCAGGATATATGGTAAGCACTTTTTAATATCAGAAAGATTTAAACAAATAATTGAAATACAATAACTCATTTTAGAAACTTTATATTTATATTTATGCATAAATATTAGCTTATTCCTCGTATTCCACTTTATAACAAATGGTGAATCCTCTCCCCCACTTGATAAGCCTACTTTATGATAAATAAATGACTTAGGGTTATATATTAATTTATATCCTGCATCTGCTGCCCGAATGCATAAATCAACATCTTCATAATACATAAAATAATTTTCATCTATCAATCCTATCTTATTAAAAACTTCTGCCTTAATAAGCATACAACATCCTGAGATAAAATCCATTTCTTTCTCATGATTGAATATTTCTTTATCCCTTTCCTTATTTCCATAATGGTCTACTCTGAACTTTAACCAGTTAATCCTACCCCCGGCAAACCATAACAAGTCCTTACTTTCATAATATAATATCTTATTCCCTACAATACCTGCATCTGGATATTTATTAAATGACTCCACCATATAATAGAGGAACATCTCGTCAACTACAGTATCATTATTTAAAAGCAAAATATAATCAGCATTGTGCTCTAAAGCATACTTTATACCCAAATTATTAGCTCCAGCAAAGCCTAAATTTTTAGATGTTGAAAACAATTTTATATCCGGATAATTTGCTTTTATTTCGTCTACAGAACCATTGCCAGAGCAATTATCAATTACAATTATTTCAAAATTATTATACCTTATTTTTTTCAAGCTCCTGATACACTCTATCGTATCATTGTACTTCTTATAATTGACTAATATTATAAATACCTTAGCGGTTGTTGCTGACATTTTTGCTCTCCTATGACTGTTTATACAGTCCATTTAAACAATCAAATATTTTTAAATATTCCATAGCTGCATTTTCCCAGTTAAAATCCTTTCCCCTATTAGAACAATATGACCTAAGTCTGTCATATTCTTGTGGATTATTGCATAGATGAAGTATCTTCGCAGCCAATTCATCAGCATCATTTGTATCAAATTTCAGCTCATCCATATCAACCAATTCATTTAGCGATGAAGATCTTGAAATCAATGTAACTGCATTTGCCTTCATAGCTTCAATTACCGGAAGCCCAAATCCCTCATAAAGGGATGGAAAAACAAATACAAAGCAATTCTTCATCAGAATATACTTTTCTTCATTTGTAACATAGTTTAAATAAATTATATCACTACTATATATATGATTTTTCATCGCTTGCATTATATTATCTGATTTCCAGCCTACTTTGCCACATAAAACCAGTTTTAAATCTTTACTCTTTCTTATATTTTCATATGCTTTTAATAATAATTGAACATTCTTTCTTGGCTCTATCGTACCTATAAATAATATATATTTTGCTGGAATTATATTTAAATGGTTTTCAAAAAACTCATTCTCCTTATTCTCGCTCACGCTACTTATGTTACTTCCCAAATAAATCACTTTGACTTTGTTCAAATCAATAACGCTTCCAAAATATTTTTTTATCCCGGATCTAGTGGAGAGTGAAACAGAAGCAATAATATCAGCACGCCTAACTGAAAAGGGAATAAACAATTTATTTATCAATTTATTATAAAAAGACATTGTCTCCGGCATTTCATAACAAACCAAATCATGGATAGTCAACAACTTCGGAATTTTCTTTAGGCCGAATGGCAATACATGTTGAGTCCCCCAAAATATATCTACATGATACTTTTGTACTAATTTAGACATATCCAGCATATACCATAGCGTCTTTTTTATAATCTTGTGCTTATTATCAACTATCAAATACACATTATTAAATTCTTTTTTGTCAAAAACAATTTTTCTATCAGAAAATAAATAATAATTATTAAAGTTATCTATTTTAAGCAAATTAATTAATAGGTCATTGAGATAATAACCAATACCAGTCTTATATTCAATTAAAGAACGTGCATCAATGCCAATATTCATATTCCCTCCAAGTATTTTTAATTTTTTATATCATTCAAAGAGATTGCCATTCCTATCACAATCCAGAAATAATAATAAAATATATCTGGAATAGCTACAGCAAATGAAAATAAACCCATTATTATGGATATCCCAATACTTAAACTAATAACAGACAGACTGTTATCTTTTATATTAATTGTTTTTAAAATAGACTTCAAAGAGTAAAATACAACTGCCACAAATGATAAAGCACCTAATATACCAGTATTAGCCAGGAGAGTAGATATTAAATCAAAACTCCTTATTCTACCCCAACCAACTCCAATAATTGGGCTGTGGAAAAACACCTCAATTGCATTAACAAATCCTTTTCTCCTATCAATCCCCGATTTTGTATTCAATTTGTTTATACTTACAAATTTTAGAGTGCCAATAATATGAATCAGTTTTATATTGAGCATATGAGTAGCTAAAACTATTATAAAAGATACGATTAATATTATTGAAATAATCAATATAATAATATTTACAAATCCTCTATTTGATTTTTTATTTAAATTCATTTGTTTGTTAAAATTAAAATATATGTTTAATATTAATATTAAAAGCAGTATTAATATTAATCCTATATAAGAAGTTGTACTCGTTGTTAAAAAAGTGACCATCAATGTAAATATTAGCAATATCGTTAAATAAGTCTTTTTAAATATGTCTAAATCATAAATCCAAAATATAAGTACGAATGGGATCATCATTAAAAGGAAAAATGAGTAAGTTGATGGTTCAGTAGCAACTGAATTAACCCGATGTATATTATAAATTATTTGATACCATAGCTGTGCATACCCTTTATTATTATTGAATATATAATATGGATAGGGAATTCTAAAATAGAAACTAATGAATTGAAATATTCCCCATATTGCAGTAAAAAGTAGACTATACATAAAAGTTTTTATGGTACTATACAATCTTTCTTTATTATTTATAAAAACTACTGATAAATCAGTGAATAGCAATATAAGTGTCAGGTAAAAGAATTGGGTTACGCTTCCCTTACTAACATACAATTTTAAGGACATATTGCCTGCAAAGTTGATTACTTTATTTTTAAATATAATTGGTGTTAAAAAGCTTATTAAGGAGGCCAGCCAAAATAATAAGGTTAAATTAATAAATTTCCTTTTATTATTACTTAGTTGATGTTTATAAAACTGTTTTATGTTTTTCAATTTGCATGTGTTGCGTATTATTACAGACAGAACCCATAATACTGCAAAATAGTAAACAGGTTGTAGCCCTGTTATAATCTTCGAAACAGATAGCAAAGCTGAAGCCGTGAATGGTGCAAAAAAAACTGTCAGATAAAAAAGCATATCAGGTTTTAAAAATAGCAGTACAATTCCTAATGGAATTAGAAAATATCCTAAAACATATATTTCCAATTATATCTCACCTCATTAATTCAGCCTTTCAAATTTGTATAAACTCTTATAGTATCTTCGGCACATTTCTCCCACGAAAACATCTTAACACTTTCATAACCTTTTTTTATTAGAGCACATCTTATATTTCTATTTTTAATCAATTTTAAAATATTAGTTGATAAATCCTCTTTTGAATAAGGATCAGTTAAAAGTGCCGCGTCACCCACAACTTCTGGAATTGAAGCAGCATTAGAAACAATACAAGGTATCCCATATGACATTGCTTCAAGAGGAGGCAAACCAAAGCCTTCATAAAATGAAGGATAAACAAATAAACTTGCATTTTTATATAGATATTTTAATTCATCATCATTTATCTGTCCCGTAAAGATTATCCTATCATTTAAATCTAAATCATCAACCAATTTAAAAACATCTTCATAAAGCCAGCCTTTTTTCCCTGCAATAATCAAATCATATGGTACTTTATCCTTTATCAGATTAAAAGCTTTTATCAGCCCATCAATATTCTTTCTTGGTGAAATTGTACTTACAGTTAATAGATATTTTCTATTTACAATATTTTTAATGTAATCACTTATTATTTCATAATTAATATTTTCTTTAGAAAAATCATTAAAACCATTATAAATACGAACAGATTTATGGGTATATTTAGGAAAATACTTGCCAAACTCTTTTTTTGTGAATTCTGTTATACAAATTATCTTTCGAGCTTTCCTTACGGAAACCTTGGTAACATATTTTTTCCAAAGCCTAGTCTTTAAGGTAAAATCATTTGGCCTGGCTAAGAATGCCATGTCATGTAATGTTAGTACAATTTTATTTTTTGCAAACAAAGGAGCCATGGAATCAGGATAATGAATTATTGCATTTCTATCAATTTTATATATTTTCCGCGGCAGCACAAATTGCTCATAATAATTTCTATCCTTGCTGTTTTTTATACCATGTACAATATATAAATCTTCTGCTTTTGCAAATTTAAATAATTCTTTGTCTTCTTCTCTTATGACAATTTTAAAATCTATTTTGTTTAGTTTATATATTGTCTTAGATAATTCATAGCTGTATCTACCAATACCGCCACTCAATGATGTTTGAAGCGCATTAAAATAAACAGTCATGCTATACATTTCTCCAGTATTCTATAATTTCTTTTAAGCTTTCATCAATGCTAAATTCGGGTTTCCAACCGCATAAGTTAAATAGCTTATCATAATTACACTGCGCAGGTTTACTTTCTACGGGCCTTATTTTTTGCTGGTCAACCTGTATTTGTATATCTTTATTTGAAAAAGACAGCAGCCTTTTTAAGATATCCTCCAAACTATAAAGTCTGCCGCTGCCTACATTATAAACTTCACCCGGAACGCCTTTTTCTATCAATAGCAAGTATGCTTTTATAACATCCCTTACATCTGCAAATTCTCTTTTAATATTAATATTTCCAACACTTATTACCGGTTCCCTTATACCCTTTTCAATTTCCGATATTTGTTTTGCCCAGTCGGCAATAACAAAGTTAGGCTCCTGCATTGGACCTATGTGGCTGAATGAACGGGTCATGACAATATTCATACCATACGCTTTAACATAAAGCTGGCATACCTTCTCCTGACACATTTTTGAAATAGCATATGGATTTTCCGGTTCCACAGGGTCATCTTCAGCCACCGGATTATTTTTTACACTGCCATATTCATCAGACGTACCTATAACCAAGACTCTGCATTTATTGTTTACATTTTTTATGGCATCTAAGAGGTTAATAGTTCCATTGACATTTATATTAAATGTTAATTGTGGGGCTTTCCATGAAAGTCCAGCAGAACTCTGTGCCGCAAGATGGAAAACATAATCTGGAACTATCGATTCAACTATATCATAAACCCTACTACTATCAGTTATATCCATAGGCATGAGGTTTATATCATATGAATCCATCTTGAAGTTGTCTATTCCAAAATAAGTACCATATAATTTAGCTTCATTACTTTTATAATGAGAAGATAAAGCCTTAACGATATTTTTCCCAACGAAACCATTAACACCAGTTATTAAAATATTCATAACAAACCCTCTAACTATAATGAAGCTGCTGCTTCTTTTAAATAATTATTCTGGTCGATTTCTCTTCTTATATTTTTTAAATCCGACTCAGTCATTCTCTCAACTAATTCCTCAAATCCAATCTTTCTTTCCCAACCAAGTTTCTTTTTTGCTTTTTCCGGATTCCCAAGTAAAAGCTGAACTTCGGCAGGCCTATAAAACTTTGGGTTGACTTTTATTACTGTCTTGCCTGTTTTTTTATCAATTCCTCTTTCATCAAGTCCGGTTCCATCCCATTCGATATTAATCCCACTATATTTAAAGGCTAATTCCACAAACTCCCTTACCTTATGAGTTTCTCCACTTGCAACTACATAGTCGTCTGGAGTATCCTGCTGAAGCATAAGCCACATAGCCCTTACATAATCCTTAGAATGTCCCCAATCACGTTTTGAATCCAGATTGCCAAGCTCTACATATTCCTGTAGTCCATATTTTATTCTCGCAACTGCATCAGTTATTTTTCTCGTCACAAATTCTTTTCCCCTACGTTCTGACTCATGGTTAAACAATATTCCGCAGCTTGTAAATAGCTTATAACTTTCCCTGTAGTTTTTAGTAATCCAGTGTGCATAAAGTTTTGCTACCGCATATGGACTTCTTGGATAGAAAGGAGTTTTTTCAGACTGAGGGGTCTCTACTACTTTTCCAAACATTTCACTTGTAGACGCTTGATAAAATTTTGTATCTGGTTTTACATTCTTGATCGCTTCCAGTATATTCAAGACTCCGGTTGCATCAATTTCTGCTGTTGTTAATGGCTGTTCCCAAGAAGTGGCTACAAAAGATTGAGCTGCCAAATTATATACTTCATCAGGCTGTGATATTTTTATCGCATTCATCAGTGAAACAATATCTGTCATATCTCCATAAATAAATTCAATAGCTCTTTTAAGATGTTCAACATTTCCATAATTTAAAGTGCTCTTCCTTCTAACAAGTCCATAAACTTTATAACCCTTTTCAAGAAGCAACTCCGCCAGATAAGAACCATCCTGTCCTGTAATTCCAGTTATTAATGCATGCTTCATTTTTACTTCCTCCATTTTCTATAGTATTTTCCACTTTTTTTGTGTTTTGAAATCTTTATAGCATTCATCTATATAATCTTTTATTTTACTTTTGAAAATTTCTTCGTCAAAAGCTTCAGCATGTTTTCTGATCAAATCTTTTTCAAAACTACTCTCCAAAAAAATTTCCACAGCAGCTTTTAATGATTCAACTGTCTGCTCACGGAAGAATACCCCTGTTTCTCCTTCTATTACAGTCTCAAGCGCTCCTCCTTTACCATAAGCGATAACAGGTCTGCCGCTGGCTTGAGCTTCAAGAGGTGTAATTCCGAAGTCCTCTTCTCCTGGGAATATAAAAGCTCTGCATCTTGAATAGTATTTTTTTATAATATCATCTGGCTTCCTTCCCAAAAACTTTATATTATCATTTGCCATGTATTCCAATTTCTTTCTTTCTGAACCTTCTCCTATAATAACAAGAGGAAGTTTCATCTCATTAAATGCCTGAACAGCTAAATCAATTCTTTTATAAGGAACCAGCCTTGAGACAACTAAGAAATAATCCTCATCAATATTATCTAAAGTGAATAGATTACATCTCACAGGTGGATGTATTACCACGCTTTCCCTTCTATAATGTTTCCATATCCTTTTTGCAACATTTTCTGAATTTGCAATAAAATAATCAACTCTATAAGATGAAACATTGTCCCAAATACGCATGTAATTCATAAAATATTTAAGGAAGATTTTCTTTAATCCACTAACATTTTGTGCATATTGATAATAAAATTCCCATGCATATCTCATTGGTGTATTACAATAACAAACATGCATCGTTTCAGGTTTAGTTATTACACCCTTTGCACATGAAGTACTACTGCTAAGAATTACATCATACTTATTTAAGTCAAAGCTTTCAAATGCCATAGGCATAAGTGGAAAATATTTTTGGTGGTTTTCCCTAGCGCCCTTTCTATCCTGTAAAAACGAAGTTTTAACATTGATATTTTTCAATGTATCATCAAGCTTATCGGGATTATAAATTGATGTATATATTGGAGCACTCGGATAAATCTCTTTAAAATTAATGATTATCCGTTCAGCCCCCCCCATATCTGTCAGCCAGTCATGTACAATTGCAATTTTCATCTAATTACCTCACATACTTTATATATTTAAAAAGTTATTTATCTAAATTTCTTGTAATCCACCTGAAATAGTATCTTTCTCCGACAAAATTACATTGTCAATATTTTCAAGCGGCCACTTTATCCCTATATCAGGATCATTCCATATGATTCCGCCTTCATCTTCGGGATGGTAAAAATCCGTGCATTTATATACGAACTCTGCTTCATCCGAAAGGACTAAAAAGCCATGAGCGAACCCTTCGGATATATAAAATTGTTTCTTATTTTCAGCGGATAATATTACTCCCTGCCATTTGCCAAATGTTCTTGAACCCTTTCTTATATCGACTGCCACATCAAATACTTCACCTGATATCACCCTTACAAGTTTCCCTTGAGGATGCTGTTTTTGAAAGTGAAGGCCCCGGAGCACTCCTTTTCTTGATTTTGACTGGTTGTCCTGTACAAATATCATACCAAGGCCTGCCTCTTTGAATTCGTTATAATTATATGTTTCCATAAAATAGCCCCTGCTGTCTCCAAAAACCCTAGGCTGTATTACATAAAGTCCATCTATATCAAGTTTCATAAACTCAAACTTTCCCATTGTATCTCCCTATCTTTCTTCATACATTTTTTTATAATAATTCTGGTATTCTCCTGATGTAACGTTTTTCATCCAATCCATATTATCTATGTACCATCTTATTGTTTTCGCTATCCCGTCTTCAAAAGCGGTTTCAGGATACCAGCCGATCTCATTTTTTATCTTTGTCGGGTCGATCCCATATCTTCTGTCGTGGCCCTTTCTGTCCTTTACATGCTTTATAAGCCCCTCATCGACTGTACTATCTACATTTTTGTTTATATATCCTATAATTGTTTTTACAATATGCATGTTGGTCCTCTCATTGTGGCCACCTATATTGTAAATTTCACCTGTTTTACCGCTTCTTAAGACCATATCTATCGCTTTGCAGTGGTCTTCAACGTACAGCCAGTCCCTTATGTTCATGCCATCGCCATATACCGGCAGAGCTTTTTTAATCAGGCAATTATTTATCATAAGGGGTATAAGCTTTTCAGGAAATTGGTATGGCCCATAATTATTTGAGCACCTCGTTATGTTAACAGGCATTTTATATGTATCGTAATATGCCTTTACCATCAAATCGGCCCCGGCTTTGCTAGACGAGTATGGGCTGTGGGAATCAAGTGGGGTAGTCTCAGTAAAATAACCCATCTTTCCAAGGCTTCCATATACTTCGTCCGTAGATACCTGAAGGTATCTCTTCCCTTCTTTAAAACCATTTTCTGTTTCCCAATTTTTCTTTGCAATATTTAAAAGGTTAACCGTTCCCAGTATATTTGTTTTTGCAAATATTTCAGGTACCTTTATACTTCTGTCCACATGGGACTCGGCGGCAAAATTAACCACATAATCTATTTCATCTTCTGCAAATATTTTTTCGACAGCCTGCTTATCGCATATATCGGCCTGTACAAATTTGTAGTATGGATTATCCTCTATATCCTTTAAGTTCTCAAGATTCCCGGCATATGTCAGTTTGTCCAAATTTACTATTTTTATACTCTTATGCTTTTTAAACATATAGTGTATGAAATTTGAGCCTATAAATCCGGCTCCTCCGGTTACCAGATACGTTTTCATCTCTTGCCTCCATCCATGCATTTGCATATGTATTCCCTTAAAGCATCTTCCCATTGTCTCATTTGGTCGCCGACAGTAAGCCTAAGCATCATATTATCAAGCACCGAATAAGTGGGCCTTTTTGCGGCTCTTTGGAGTTTATCCGATTTAATCGGGCTTACAGTGCACGGTATATTTGCATATTCAACGATCTTTTTGGCAAAATCATACCATGTGCATTCCCCGTTTCCGGTGCAATGGTATATGCCGTATTCATCTGTCAGGGCTATTTTCAATATATGATGGGACAGATCCTCCGCATTTGTGGGACAACCCCTCTGGTCGTCCACAACGTCAAGATGCCCTTTTTCATTTGCAGCCTTAATTATGGTTTTTACAAAGTTTCTCCCGTTATAGCCATAAAGCCATGCAGTCCTGACTATAAAGTATCTGCTGCAAAATTCCTTTACATATTCTTCGCCTAAAAGCTTTGTCTTCCCATATACGGATACGGGATTGGGCACATCAAATTCTCTGTAAGGCTTATCTCCATTTCCGTCAAAAACATAATCCGTCGAGATGTGAATCAGTTTTGCACCTGTATTCTGGGCTGCTATTGCCATGTTTCTTGCGCCTATCGCATTGGCTTTGAATGCTTCATCTTCTTTTGACTCGCAAAGATCGACATTCGTAAATGCAGCCGAATTGATTATTATATCGGCTTTATAATCTTCCATAAACTTTATTACTTTATCTATATCGGTAATATCCAAATCATCTATATCTATGCCTTTTATTTCAGAATCCTTATATGATGCGCTTATAGGGCCTATTTCGGATTTGCCGCCTTTTATGATATTTATTATCTGGCTTCCAAGCTGGCCTTTCGCTCCGGTAACTAATATTTTCAATGTATTCTCCCCTTTATGCTCTTTTGAGCGTAAGTTCCTTTTAAATCGTCATTTTTATAGTCTTTTGAAAGTATATAGTCAAGGTTTAAGTCTCTTGCAAGCTCGTTTGCCTTTGCAAGGGATGAAAATGTTCCGGCATCGGTCCACCAGTTTTTAAGTATGTCATAGGTCAGCGATTTATCCTTTATGTACCAGTTGTTGACATCGGTTATTTCAAGTTCCCCTCTTCCTGAAGGCTTGAGAGTTTTTATTACGTCGAATACTCTGCTGTCGTACATGTATATGCCCGTAACGCAATAATTGCTTTTGGGCCTCTCAGGCTTTTCTTCGATGCTTATTATCCTGTCCCCTTCAATCTCTGCAACACCGTATCTTTCAGGATCAGGGACTTTTTGTATGAGTATCTTTGCGCCCTTTTCCTGCTTTTCAAATTTCGATACAAAGGGGCAAATATCATCATAGAATATATTATCTCCCAGTATTACCACGCATCTGTCGCCGTCTACAAATCTTTCGCACAGGCCAAGGGCCTGAGCTATTCCACCTGGTTGGTCCTGTATTCTATATGTAAATTGGACTCCGTAATCATAACCGCTTCCCAAAAGGTTGACAACGGCTCCCATGTGCTCTTTACCCGTTATTACCATGATCTCATCTATATTTGCACATTTTAATTTGCATATCACATGGTCTATCATGGGATACTTTCCAACTGGTAAAAGATGTTTGTTCGTAACTTTCGTAAGCGGGAAAAGCCTTGAGCCTGTCCCTCCTGCCAGTATTATGCCTTTCATATAAGCCTCCGAATATTATAAATATAAATCCATGCTGTTTTCTTTCATTTCATTAATAAGTTTCTTTATATCCTGTGCCCTGTCTTTTCTGCAAATCAGGATAGCATCCTTTGTATCTATTACAATCAGATCCTCGATGCCTACGGTTGCTATCAACTTTTTGTCGGCTTTTACGATGCATTTTTTTGTATCAATTCCAAACACATTTCCCTCTATGATATTTCCCTCTTCATCCTGAGGATTTAATCTTTCAAGGGATGTCCAGCTTCCTACATCATCCCATCCAAAATCACATGGAAGGACAAATATATTGTCGGCTTTTTCCATTATACCGTAATCGATAGATATATTCTCGAGCTTCATATATTCTTCTTTTATGACCCTGTTTCGATTTTTTCGTCCAATGGATTTCTCTATATTTATCACGCTGTCATAAAGCCCTGGCATATATTTTTTAAAACTTTTCATTATGGAATCGGCCTTCCATACGAACATGCCGCTGTTCCATAAATAATTGCCTGCATCCATATATTTAGCGGCAGTATCCGCATCCGGCTTTTCAACAAACTTTTCCGCCCTGCAAAATAAATCCTTATTTATCGGACCGCATTTTATATATCCATACCCTGTTTCAGGATAATTCGGTTTAATGCCGAGCGCTATGAGGATGTTCCCCGATTTTGCCTTTCTAAACGCCATATCTATAATATTAATAAACCTTTTTTCTTCCTTTACTAAATGATCGGATGGGAGTACCGCCATGACTGCATCGCTGTCCTTGTGCCTTATAAAAGCACAGGCAAGGGCTATGCATGCTGCGGTATTTCTCGCCGCCGGCTCTATTATTATATTTTCCTGTTTAAGCTTTGGCAACTGCTCCTTGACCAGGTCTTTATAGA
Organism: Clostridiales bacterium; assembly: GCA_030016385.1. NCBI lineage: Bacteria > Bacillati > Bacillota > Clostridia > Eubacteriales > Clostridiales bacterium. Next base: position 12,531 of record JASEJN010000042.1, read on the forward strand.
TCGAATTGGTGACTATATATATGTTTTCAGCAGGAATAAGCCTGTTTATCCTTCTTACTGTCGATTGTATCATTGTCTGATTTCCAACAAGTTTTAAGAATTGCTTTGGACAGCTAACCGTGCTCTCCGGCCAGAATCTCTCTCCTCTTCCGCCCGCCATGATAACTGCATGATACATATTGTTAACACTTCCTTATGATGCGTTTTCGTCCCCTAAGAATACTTTGAATGTCTTAAATATAAGCTTCAGATCAACTAAGAAACTTCTTTCATGTATGTATTTAATATCAAGCCGGACCCATCTGTCAAAGTTTATGTTGTTTCTGCCCATCACCTGCCAGTAACATGTAAGCCCCGGTTTTACGGACAGCCTCAGCATCTGATAATCAGTGTACTGCTTGACCTCAGAAGGAAGAGGCGGCCTGGGCCCTACAATGCTCATATCGCCCTTTAATATATTGATAAGCTGTGGAAGTTCATCTATGCTTGTTTTCCTTATAAACTTTCCTATTCTCGTTATCCTCGGGTCATCCCTGATTTTAAAAACAGGCCCGTCCTGTTCATTCTTATCTTTCAAACCATCGAGAAGATCCTCTGCGTTGCATACCATGGAGCGGAATTTCAGCATTTTAAACAATTTTCCGCCTTTACCGCATCTTGCCTGTTTAAAAAATACAGGACCCTTCGAATCGATTTTTATTAAGACGGCTACTATAATAAATAGTGGAGATAAAATAATCAAAGCAAAAAATGAGCAGAATAAATCAAATAAACGCTTGAAGAACAGGTATGTTCTGTTTTCTTCATTCAGTGCCGCTTCGTAAGAAGTTTCCGCTTTTACGATAGTACTGTCATTCATTGTTTCCCCTCCTATTATAAATATAAAAGCTTTTGTATAAATTGCGTAAATATTACACATAATAGCATATTTTTTAGTAAAACACTACTAAATTATAATAGCACAAATACAGAAAAATTTCCAGATTCAGCTTCGGTTATTTTCATTTCCGACTTTTTTCAAGGATTTTTTATAAATATTCGTGTTGTTATATGGAAATTATTGACATGTAATAAAAATATTATAACAATTTCTTTAACGAAACTTGAATATCGTTAATATAATAAATGGAGATTATTTTAAGATAAGGTGCATAATGTGCTGTCACCTGTAAGATCCTATAGGGATATCTATGACGACTTCGATTTCGATTTAAGGGAATGCAAAATGCTTGGCGAAGGCCATAACGGCATCGTTTATCTCCTACCCGACGGGAAGGCGATAAAAATCTTCAAGGATAAAAAGCACTGCGTCAAAGAATATGACATATTGAAAGCAGTAAACGGAAATAAATATTTCCCTAAGGTTTATTCCTGCGGGGGCAATTACATCATAAGGGACTTCGTAGGGGGAGAATGTGCAAAGGATTATATAAAGAAAAAGGGATTGAGTAAAAAATTGGCTTTAAATCTCATACACCTTTTGGAGGAGTTTATAAATTTGAAATTTACAAGGATCGATATAAGATGCAGGGACTTGTATATTCAGGATGACGAATCCATACTTGTTATCGACCCGAAATCCTCTTTCAGCAGGAACATACCATTCCCCAGGCATCTTTCAAAAGGGCTTAAAAAATTAAAGGTGCTTGACAAGTTTCTTAAAATATTAAAGCAGGAGAACGGCAAGCTCTATGACGACTGGGTACCCGCTTTAAAAAAATGCGGCTTGCTGCAAAAGTGCCATTGAGTATTTGAATCCAAATACTCAATGGCACTTCAATATATGCTTGTTTTCTTCAATTCGATAGGGCATGGATCTATTTGTGAAGTATTTTTTCAACCTTTGGCGCCCTCAGCCTGTGGGCCTGCTGCATATCGGAACCTAAAAGAGGCATCACATAATGCTTGAATTGTTCCGTAACGTTGTTTCCATCGGCATTTATGAATTCATCGGGCATAACCTTCGTCTTCCCCGCCACTTCAGGCATAGGTACGAGGCTGTAATCCACCGAATAATAACCGGTCCTTTTTATTGTAATTGAACCGTCTATGTTATGCCAGATGGCAAATTGCGCGGACTTTTCGCCGACTTCCCTTGCCTCATGCTGGTCCACATCAGATACGCACCCGAAAAATGATCTTTGAAGGTAACCGAACGTATCCGATCTTACTCTATGTATGTTGAGTTTTTTCTTTACATAATCTGCAAGCAGATCCCCGAGAAGCCCGTTTCCGGAAAGCTGTACGTTCCCATGGGCGTCCACTTCATTTTTCTGCATCAGCTTTGTGACTATGGGCACTCCGTCTTTATCCTTTATCCCTTCCGAAACGGCAATAAGGCACCTTCCGTATTTGTTGTAAACCTCTTTGACATCTTCGACATATTTGTCAACGTCAAAGGGCTTTTCAGGAAGATATATTAAATGCGGCCCGTCGTCGGGATATTTCTGGGCGATGGAAGCCGCCGCCGTCAAAAATCCGGAATTCCTTCCCATCACAACTCCCACATGCACTCCCGGAAGAGCCCTGTTATCGAGGTTGATGCCTATGAATGAATTCGCCACAAACCTTGCCGCCGAACCATATCCCGGAGTATGGTCGTTCATGACTATGTCATTATCGATGGTCTTTGGGATATGTATCGCCCTGAATTCATAATCTGACTGCTCCGCCTCTTCGTTTACTATCCTCAATGTATCTGCCGAATCGTTCCCTCCTATGTAAAAAAAGTACCTTACGTCATGGGCTTTTAAAACCTTGAATATCTCCTGGCAGTACTTTTTATCCGGCTTATCCCTCGTTGAAAATAATGCCGACGATGGAGTAACCGCCACCTGCTCCAGGTTATGCGTGGTCTCCTGCGTAAGATCCAGAAAGTCTTCATTTATCATACCTGCGACACCATTTACAGCTCCGTAAACCTTTGTGACCTGTGGAAACTTTCTGGACTCCAGCACTACTCCGACCAGCGATTGGTTTATTACGGCGGTCGGACCTCCTCCCTGTGCGACAACAACTTTGCCTTCAAGCTTCATTTAATCACCCCACTCAATATTTTTATCTTATTATACCATATTTTAACATATAATGTTATATAAGGATAAACAATATTCAGTAATTCAGGTTTGCAATATTTACGTTTAGCGGATGCCCCGTTTGCCAAGCTTCAAATTACGAATTTAAGATTCAGGAGTCTTTTTTATGAATAATGGAAAAAATTTATATGATAGGGACATGGCTGTAAGATATGCCCTTGCATACGCTTATGTGCCTAATCCCGCCTACCTGCATTTCGCTTCATACGGAGATGGAGGCGGCGATTGCACGAACTTTATATCCCAGTGCCTGGCTGCCGGTGGCGCCCCGTTCGATTACATGCCTGACTATCCCTGGTGGTACAGAAGCAACGGCTCAATTAATGTATCGGATGATAAATGGTCGCTTTCATGGGCTGTGGCAAACTCCTTATACTGGTGCCTTAAAATCCGTGGAAAGAAAAATATAAAAGGCCTTAAAGGTATTGAAATATCGGATGTAAATTCGCTCCAATCAGGCGACATAATCCAGTATGAAAATGCCAGGGGAAACATATATCACTCTGCGATAATCACGGGATTTATAAAAGACGTCTCGGGCCAAAACGCCCCCCTCATAACCCAGCATACGTATAATGCGGCAAATATATATTATATAAAGCCTGCGGCGCACAGGGCCCATTTTATGAAAATAATCGTGGACTGACTTCTTCATCTGTTCTTCGATTCGCAATATGAGTTTATGTTATTTATGCCTGATTTCAAATTACGAATTGAAGTTTATCTGTTAAAACCGGTTGCAAAATAAAAAGGGCGCATGTAAACCTAAGTTTAAAGCACCCGGTTTTTTTATATTTTGAAGTTGTTTGTAATGTTCATCAGTGTTTGGGATATCCCGTCGAGTTCCGTTGCCATGGAGTTCATCTCTTGGGCGGATGCTGCCTGCTCCTCCACCGACGCGCTGATTTCCTCAGTAGATGCGGCGGTTTCCTCAGAAATCGATGCGATCTCCTCAATGGTTTTTACTATTTCATCTTTGCCTTTGCCTAAATTATCCAGTGCGGCATTCAGCTTTTCGACCTTCCCTCCGACGGAATCCATCGAACCTTTTATATTGTTGAACGCGTCCATCGTATTGTCTATAAGGACAACCTGCTGTTCCATTATATCCATTATGATTTTTGCAGTATCGACGGAATCCTTCGTTCTGTTGTTTACGTTCTTTATTATGAGCCGTATATCGTTTGCCGCTTTTTTTGATTCATCGGCAAGCTTTCTTACCTCTTCCGCCACAACGGCAAAACCCTTTCCGGCTTCGCCCGCCCTGGCAGCTTCTATAGCGGCATTCAGCGAGAGCAGATTGGTCCTGTCGGCTATCCTTCTTATGGCCTTCAATATCTCCTCTATTTCTCCGGTATTCTGTGTCAAGGCTGATATAGAGCCTGATATCTTCTGGATTATGCCTACGCTGCTCCTTGACTTCTCCTTCAGTTCCTGTATCGATTTTGTCCCTGTGCTTACCCTTGCAGAGGCTTCATTAGATGCTTCGTTTACTTCATCTGAAAACTTTACTATCGATTCCACATCATTGCCGAAGTTTTCGGCCGTTTCCATGGCTTTGGAGGCCTCCTTGGCCTGATCGCCCGTACCTGATGCGATTTCCTCGACGGCCTTTGACACCTCGGAAGATGCCGATGCAAGCTGTTCGCTGCTCTGCCCTACGGTTTTTGCCGCTTCATTCGTCTCTTTTACGCTGTCCTTGACTCTTTTGATCAATACCCTTAAATTTGCGGTCATGTTGTTAAAGCTTTTTGAAAGCGCACCGAACTCATCCCTTGAATGGCTGTTTACGCTTACGCTTATGTCACCATTTTCGACCTTTGCAAGGGAATTCGTAACGTCCTTTAGAGGCGACGAGATTATCAGCGTGATTATCGCGCATACTATAATCGCAAGTATCAGACAGAGTATGCTTATTATAAAGATCACGCTTACAAGCTTGTCCGCAGAAAGGGTAAGTTCCTTCTCCGGAACAACCGCAATATATCTCCAATCCGTTTTTTTGGATGTCGTATATACCGCAAACATCTTTTTATTCTTTTCGGTATATGTATAATCCCCATTTTGGCCTGACAGCGCCTTTCCTACGCCCGGGCTGCTTTTTATATTTTTACCCATCAGGCTCGCATTCGGATGGGCTACTACATATCCGTCCTTGTCCACGATGAACATGTAACCGTTGTTGCCTATTTTTTCATTGTTGATCGCATCGCATATTACCGATGGATTGATATTAAGCGTCAATATGCCGAGAGCCTGATTGGTGCTCATGTTTTTGAGATATCTTACATAGCTTATTACAGTATCGCCGCTCTGGCTGACGCTCATATCGTCGGCATGTGGGGGAAGCCACAAACCTGCGCCGTTTAACTTTACCGCATCTTTATAGTAATCTTTATTTTTAACATCGGCAATCTGATCGGCACTCCCTACGTCCGGCTGCCCTATCGATATCCCGTCAGGATTTATTACCCTTATGCTTTTCATATAAAAGCATGCACTTGTTATATTGCCTAACGACCTAGCTACATTAGTTTTTGCGTTGTACAAATCATATTCGCTGGTATATTTTTGCGACAGTTTATCGCTTATATCCGTATTCGAAAAAACCTGCATGGAATAAACATCCACGGTGCTTGCAATAAAATCTACATAATTTTTATTCTGGCTGAGGATGCTCCTGCTCGATGATATAAACTGGCTTCTCACATCGTTTTTGTTGATCAATGAAGTAATTATTCCAACCAGCAGCAATGTGACTATCAAAATAGCACCGAAGGATAATGTCAGCTTCCCCAGTATGCTGTTTTTAAACCTCAAATCCTTTATACCCTTTTTTAACTTTTTAAAATAGTACCGTACATCCACCGCCTGGCCTATACTTTTAGAAGTTGACGCATCATCCTTTCCTTTATTAAGCTTTCCCCTTATCTTTCCAGACTTAAACCACATTTTCATAACACCAATCCACCCGCTTACTTTAGTATTTTATAAAACCTCGCTTTTTTATCTATTGCTTTTTTTAAATAATTCCGCAATATAATAATTTGTCGAAATATTTTATAAAAAAATAAGGGGTGTCGATGAAACTTGTCATAATTTTTTTGAGCAGCCACACTTTTAGGCAACTGCCGCCCGTATTTTTACTTTGATAACCTTTCCCTGGTGTAAGGCGGATAGATAATACCATTTTCGGTGATTATCGCAGTTATATATTTTGCTTTTGTCACATCGAAGCATGGGTTATACACTTTTGCATTCAAAGGGGCGGTAGGTTTTCCGAATCCGTTTATTATTTCATTGGCCGGCCGCTGTTCGATTATTATATCATCGCCCGTTTCGATCGAGATGTCTATAGACGGTGTGGGAGCGCAAACATAAAACGGTATGTTGTATTCCTTTGCAAGTATGGCAACTCCTGACGTGCCTATTTTGTTTGCGGTATCTCCGTTTGATGCTATCCTGTCGCAGCCTACCAGCACCGCATTTATTTTCCCCTGGTGCATAACCGTCGAAGCCATATCATCGCATATCAGCGTCACATCTACATTTGAGCGCATAAGCTCCCACACCGTAAGCCTTGAGCCTTGGAGGAGCGGCCTGGTTTCATCCGCAAAAACTTTAAAATCATATCCCCTTTCGTACCCGATATAAATAGGTGAAAGCGCAGTCCCGTATTTCGATGTTGCAAGGCTTCCGGCATTGCAATGGGTTAAAATGCCCATGCCCGGCTTTAAAAGCGTAAGCCCGTATTCACCTATCCTCCTGCACACATCTTCATCCTCGTTTCTTATTTTTTCGGCTTCATCCAATAACGCCCTTTTGATTTCATCTATCCCCTTGCCTTTTTCCAAAAGGGTTCTTTTTTTCATCCTGCCAAGGGCCCATGACAAGTTCACGGCAGTTGGACGCGATGATGAAAGATAATCGCATTTTTTATTTAAAATATCGTAGAATTCATCAAATGTTTTGTTTTTGACATCCTTCACAGAAATATAAAGGCCCATTGCAGCCGCAATTCCTATCGCAGGTGCGCCTCTTACTTTAAGTTTTTTAATGGCGTCCCATACATCTTCTATCTTTTCTATTTCAATATAGCGCTCTTCACCCGGCAGCAGTGTCTGATCCAGCAGTACCAGCTTATCCTTACTTTCATTTAAACCTACAGGGCAAATATATTCCATAATTCCACCTCTTCAATCAAATTTTTATACATGGTGCATTCATATGCTCTCCAAATTATATTGTAATATTTTTATTGCCACATGAAAATACTATATTAAGCAACTATTTGCTCTGCATATCGATTCATCGGAATTAAGTTCAAAAGTGTATATATATTATTTGAATATAAAATAAGGTGGAGACAGGTGATGTACTACGATAAAAAAACTTAAGACTAAAAAGGCAGAACCGGCTAAAGAACCTGTACAGGAAAGAGTTACTGAAAAAGATGAAAAAAACGTGGACGATGATGAAAATAAACTCTCAAATCACCCTTTTGAAGATAATATAAATAAAATCAAAAAAATGTTGAAGGATTGCCCTGATATAATAATGCGCAAAGTAAATTTGGATGAAAACAAATCGGGCTTCTTTATATATATAGACGGCATGGTAAACATCGATCTTATACAGAGGGACTTTGTAGCCCCCTTGCTTTGCCTGAGCTTTGAGAAAATGCAGGATGAAGAAACCCTCAGAAATCTTCCCGTTACTGACCTGCGCTTTACGGATGATTTAAGCATATTGATAGAAAATGTGCTTTTGGGAAGCACCGTATTTATAGGGGAAGGGCTATCAAGAGCCATAATATGCGGCCTTATATCCTTCGATAAACGCAACATACAGGAACCTATAACGGAGAAAAATGTAAAAGGTTCCCACGAAGGCTTCGTTGAAAGCATAAAGACGAACATGACCATATTGAGAAGGCATGTGAGGAACACAAACCTCAAATTTAAAATGTTTACTATAGGTAAATCAACAAACCAGATGTGCGCTGTCGCTTATATCGAAGGCATCGCAAACCCGGACCTTTTAAAAACGCTTTGCGAGAAGATCGGAGACTTGAATTTTGACGGTTTTATCGGTGTGGGTTATATAGAACAGTTTATAAATGATCACCCAAACTCCCCGTTTCCTCAGTATCAGGCTACCGAGAGGCCCGATAAAACAACTGCTTCCCTTCTGGAAGGCAGGTTTGCGATAATGCTTGACGGTACTCCTGTTGTAAGCATAGTGCCCACAACTTTTTTTTCATTTTTCAGAGCCGTGGACGACTTCAACAGCAACTGGATATTCGGCACATTCATAGGTTCGGTCAGAATTTTCGCCGCCTTGATTGCCATATTTTTACCAGGCTTATATATATCCATACTATCCTACCATTATTATACCGTCCCTTTAAGCCTTTTGATCCCCCTTGCAGAATCGAGGTCAAGGGTGCCCTTTCCCCCTCTTATAGAAGCGCTTTTGATGGAACTTACCCTTGAGCTTTTGCGTGAGTCTACCGTAAGGCTGCCGACATTCGTAGGCAATTCCATAGGTGTAGTCGGGGGTATCATAATAGGTCAGGCGGCGGTTGAGGCAGGCCTTGTAAGCAACCTTATGGTAATCGTCGTCGCCATTACCGCAATTGCAAGTTTTGTCGTGCCAAACTCTGACATGGGTTTGGCCATAAGGGTCCTGAGATTTATAGTAATGCTTCTCTCGGCCGCATTCGGAGCTATCGGCATCGAGGTTACAGCGACAACCATAATGGCTCACCTCGTAACTTTGGAATCCCTGGGTCAGCCTTATTTTCAGCCCTTGATACCCCTTAAGCCCAAAGATTTCAAGGATGCCGTAATAAGGCTCCACCTGCAGACTATGCGGAAGCGGCCGGATGTAGCCCAACCGGTGGATAAAAAAAGAGGGAGTGGCGGCAATTGACTGTAGATAAAGAAAACCTTATAACTTCAAAGCAGTTTATGATACTTATATTTTCTACTATGATAGGTGTGGGCATCATATCCACACCTTATCTGCTGGTTCAGGAAGTAGGCCACAACGCATGGCTCTCGGCTTTGATGTCCGGCATTATCTCGATTTTATTGACAATTATTATTTCCAAGCTTTTAAATATCCATAAGGATAAAACCATATTCGGCATAAATAAACTGCTGTATGGGAAATATGCAGGGATGGCTTTAAATTCAGTATATTTATTGTATTTGATACTAAAGACTTCCATAATACTAAGGTTGGTCATAGAAATAACGCATATAATAATCATGAAAACTACCCCGCCTTTGGTTTTGACGATTTTAGCCCTGATATGCCCCTTTTATATGGCCTTTTACGGACTCAAACCCATATGCAGGTTTAGTAATTTCGTCTTTCTTATTCTGATCGAGATAATATTCCTGTATTTTGTGAGTTTCAGTCATATAAGGCTCTCTTTCCTTCTGCCGGTTGGAAATATAAACCTGCCTTCCCTGTTATATTCCATGCGTTCCACTGCTTTTTCCTTTTTAGGCTTTGCATTCTTATGGCTTGTTTATCCGGCGATAACGGATAAGAAAAACGCCCTCAAATATACTATATGGGCTATGGTGCTTTCAACCTTGATATTCACATCCACTATTGTAGTTACAATGGGTTATTTCGGAGAAAACATGCTAAAGCACATAATATTCCCTGTTTATTATCTCGCCCTTGTATACAAAGTGCCTATTTTTGAAAGGATAGATCTTGTTTTCCTTGTGATATGGTTTCCTGCGCTTTCCATGACATTAAAGGCATATTTTTTTGTAACATATTACTGGCTATATCAGGCCGCAGGGCATGTTTTCCCAAGCATTAAATCTAATGCAAATACGATTTCAGGGAATAATAAAAATAAAAATTCATTCACCGGAGTTAAGGATAAAAAGAAAAAAACCGTATTTCTCATATTATTTACGATTTTAATAACAGCAATAAGCAGGATGCTAAAGGATTACAACCATGTTTTAAAAACCATCGAACTCACGGATATGATAGGGGTCAGTCTTATATCCGGTATGGCAATCATCGACTTGATTATATCGCTGATTAAAAACGCCGCCGGATCAAAAAACAAGTTCAAGGTTGAAAGGCAGGCAAAAAAATCATGAAAAAAGTGCTGGCGCTTGTTTTAATTATACCAATACTGATTACAGGATGCTGGGATATGAAGATTTATGAAAGAATAGGCTTTATATTGAATATAGGCGTCGAGTCCTCAAAGGACGAGGGTCTTTTGGTAACATATACGTCACCTGTAATAGCCGAAGGTAAAAAGCAAAACGAAGTGGAGCTTATCGAAGTGACTGGAAAAGTGCTAAGGGATGCAAGGGAAAAAGCAAGGAGGATGTCTGCGAAGCTGCTGGAGGCAGGCAAAATACAGCAATTATTTGTCTCGGATGAATATGCGCAAAACAAGAGCATCCACCAGACTTTTGAAGTGCTTGAACGCGATCCAACGGACCCCATACATTGCTGGGTGGTGATTGTTGAAGGTAGTCCCAGCAAAATGTTAAAGGCCCTTTCAAAATTCACGGATAAGCCGAGGCCTTCCATATATATGGATAATCTCCTTGAAAACATCTCCAAAAGCTCATATATACCGGATACCAAGCTTGTGGATTTTGATATATGTTATTTTGCGCCTGGCCTGGATCCCATACTGCCTCTTGTAAAGCTGTCGGGCCAAGAAGTCATAGCCACAGGGTCCGCACTTTTTTCCGGGGACAAAATGACGGGAAAAATAAATACCAGGCAAACATTCCTCACCCTGGCAATGATGGGAAAAGCGAAAAAAGCGGAATTCGCATCCATAGACCCGCTGCCTGTAAAACCAGACTTTGGGAACGAAAGGGATATGTCGACAGACCTTGTGCCTGTAAAAAGAAAAATCGATGTAGAGATAGAAAACGGCAGGCCTGTGGTAAATATATATTTAAAATTTGACGGATATATAAGCGAATACAAGTGGGATAACCTGGATAAAGCGACAGTCCGGGCAGAAATTGAAAACTACCTCGAAAAAAGGCTGGAAAATGACTGCGATGAAACCGCCCGCCTCCTTCAGCAGCACGGCTGTGATGCCATAGGTATAGGCGATATCGTACGGGCAAAATACAACGGCTTCTGGAAAAGTGTCGACTGGAAGGATGCTTATAAGGAAACCAAGATAAACGTCGATATCGACGTGAATATCAAACAGTTTGGAGTCATTAATTGATCATTTTTCATACAGGTCAAGAGGTGTAATCATGAAAAAGGTATTGATACTATTTATAGTTATTTCACTGACGCTTTCGAGTTGCTGGGACCAGAAAATATTTGAGAAAACAGGCTTTACCCTTATGGAAAGCGTTGAAAAATCCAAAACGGGCGATGATCTTTTGATAACTTCGACGATTCCGGCAATAGGTGCAAAAGACACGTATGGGATCGAGATGTTTACGACATCTGCTGATTCCTTGCTGGAGGGCAGGAAAAACAGAAACAGGATGGCATCCAAAAGGACGGAGGCAGGCAAGCTGCAGCAGATACTGTTTTCAGATGAAATCGCAAAAAAAGGCATACACAACCTTCTTGAAATATTCAACAGATTGGCCGAAGAAAGTTCCATCGCCTTTGTTATCGTAACGGAAGGAAGCCCGTTGGAAATTATACAAAAATCTACTGATTTTAAAGATATACCAGGACCTGCCCTTTATATCAGCCAGCTTACAAAAAATGCCGTAAAAGATTTATGCGCTCCCAATACCATGATTTACAATTTCAACATCGATTATTTCGCTCCGGGGATAGATCCGGTTACACCCCTTATAAAACTCAAAGGCAACCACATAGAGGTTGAAGGCAGCGCCCTTTTCTCCGGCGACAGGATGGTCGGAAAATTGGATGCGCAAAAATCATCGCTGCTCCTTGGCATGATGGGTAAGCATAAGGATAAGGAATTTTCTTATACGGTTCCAATGCCCGAAAAAGAAAAAACTGAAGATAAATTGGGCATATCGATGATCGAGTGCAAAAGAAAGGCCGATGTAGAACTTCAGGATGGCAAACCGTCCGCAAATATATCCCTGTATTACGGAGGAGTAATAGAGGAGTTCAAATGGAATAAACTAAGCGATATAAAAAAGCAAAATGAAATCCAGGACTATTTGAATGTTTCAATAAAAAAAGACTGCATGGAAATCATAAAATACCTTCAGAAAGTGGGAAGCGATCCTATAGGGATAGGTGAAATTGTAAGAGCAAAATATTACGGCTATTTTAAAAATGCAGACTGGAAAGATGTTTACAAAAGCATCCCATTTAATGTAGATGTAAAAGTAGACATAAAACAATACGGTATAATAGATTAAAAAGCACTTGCTGAAAAATGGCATGGTAAATTTTGCAAAGACTGGAGTCAAAAAGATGGATATAGGAAGAAGAAATTTCATAACTTCAAAACAATATATGACTTTCCTTATTTCAGCCCAGGTTGGAGTCGGAGCCATCACTTTACCCAACAGGTTAGCCGTATCGGTCGGGCATGATGGATGGATCGCCGTCATATTTGGCGGGATTATCAGCGCCTCTCTGTCGACTCTTTCGGTAAAACTCATGGAAAGGTATAAAGATAAAAATTTGTTTGAAATAAACTCACTATCCTATGGCAAGTTTTTCGGTACCGCATTGAACTTGCTTGTGATATTGTATTCTTTTTTAAAGTGTTCAATTACTCTGGGATTTTTTGTACAGACCGTGCATACAACCGCATTAAAACTGACTCCGGCAATTATCCTCGCATCCGCGGTGGCAATACCTACGGTATATCTTTCCTGGTATGGCTTAAAACCCATGTGCAGGTTTGCATCAGTAATATTTGTCATAATATTTCTGGAGTTTTTTTTATTCACTTTAAGGTTCGGCGAATTTAAAACTGTTTTCCTTATGCCCGTCGGAATTTTCAAAATACCAAAAATGGCAAGGGCAATATTCAGTACATCTTATACTTTCCTTTCATCATCAATTTTAACGATAATTTATACCGAGATAACGGATAAAAAAAATGCTCTAAAGTATTCCTTGACAAGTAATGTGATTACCACATTATTCATATTGATTTCCACCGCCTTTACAATAGGGCTGTTCGGAGAGAACATGCTAAAGCATATCATATTCCCCCTTTATGAAGTTGCAACTACCTATAACGTACCGGTACTTGAAAGGATCGACCTGTGGTTTCTCAGTATATGGTTTCCTGCGCTCAGCATGTCCTTCGGGTTATACTTTTTTATCATATATTACAGCATCGGTAAAGTATTCAAAAAAACAAATTCATCGGCCTCAAAATCAAGCCCGAACAAAGCAAAAAAATCGATATTCAATATGAATACAGTATCGCTGCTGGTGCTTTCGATATTCATCGTTTTATTCAGTATAATACCCAACAACTTTTCCGATGTAAGAAAATATATTATAATTTTAGATTATATAGGCAATCCCTTGATTTTCGGTCCGCTTATTTTTAACTATATATTATCCTTCTTCAAAAAACCCGCTTTGCACTAAACATATGGAACATCTATCGGTTAATTATGACGGCGGCAGAACTTGGCGGGATCGTTATCTTGTCCTCCGCCGATTTCCATACAGCATCATCTACCAGGCGGTAACTGTTTAATCTTGTTCCATCATTCAATTCAGCCTGTACTGTTACGCTATTCTTTTCATCATAGTTCGAGACCACAATCCCATAACTTCCGTTTGCTTTGTTTAAGTATACGGCATAAGGCTTATACGGCAGACCATCCATGGTTGTTACGGATGCTCCGCATGTATCGCGGAATTCACCTTCCCAGAAGTATTCCTTAAGTTCCGTCCTCAAGCAGTCCATCTTTTTGCCATATTCAACAGTAAGGGGAAAGTCATCCAATCTTCCTTTAAAATTATAGGGTTCATAGCTTATGATGTACCTGTACATCAGGCACTGGTCGACCATATTCCTGTCGTTAAAGCCTGTTATAGCCGTCATGAGCGGGGCATTAGGCAGCATATATCGCATAAGCGGAATATGCTCTTTATTCTGGCTTCTAAAATATGACAGATGATATACCTCAAACTCCCAATCATAGCATGATTCCCCTGAAAATAAAAATTCTTTGCCTTTCGGTATAAGCTTAGCGAATCTCTTGATTAGCTCTCTATCCATGGCATAAACCGGTGCCCCGTAACGGTGGCCATGCGTCTTGTCAAAGCACAGCAGTGCCGGCCCATGGTGCTGGCATTCATCGTATAGTATCCCGTCGGCTCCAAGCTCAATTATTTTTTTAAACTCTTCTTCACAGATCCTCATATATTCCTCTGAATAAAAGCACATGGGAATAAGCCTTTTTGTATTGATATCCATAAGCTGGGTTGCAGTCTGATACTGATAGCCTTCATGCATATAATAATCACCATATGGATCCTTTATTGCCAAACGTTTAAGATCCTTCCTGAACCATTCAGTTGCCCTGTCCGCCCATGTAAACTTTGAGAACAGGATTACCTTCACTCCCATAGACTGTATCTTTGCTATGGCATCCTTTAAATCCTGAAAACTTCCAAGCCTTGGATCCGGATCATGGGATGGATTCCCCTGGTCCTGACCTCCCTTATTCCAGCCTACCAGCTGTATCGCTTTCACTCCATGTTTTGCACAATCTTCCCCTATTTTCACAAGCTCCTTGAAGGTCATGCGAAGTTCATCCTCCGGGGAATTTATATGGATTTGCTGCCATGAATGCGGTTTCTTTGCCCACTCGGGTATTTTGGCAGTTTTCATCCATCCGTTTCTCCAGTTTTTATATATATCGACACCTGACTGCCAGCCTCCTGTAAAAGCTTCTAAAGCGACAGAAGTCAATTTTCTTGTTTCCCCGGGAAGTATATACGGGATATGTACAGCAGCGAACCGTGTAGCGATATCTTTCCCTGAAATCCGTGATCCTTCAGGTACCCTTGAGTCCATGGAACTTTCATATCCCGGCCTGAGCTCCGTATTCCATACCACCAATTCGGCGCTTGCATCACAAATGCCCGCATACAATCCCTGCTTGTCACCCCTCAGCAAACAGTATGGAACCATGGGTGCTCCGCTAAAAAGTATGCTTCCAAACTGGGTAGGATAGTCTACTCCATGATACCCCTTAAAATTTTGATACTCCGGCCAGAGCGGCCACTCCCTTGCGGAACTATAGTCATATATAAAAAGTTTAAAATGCTGCTCATCCTCAGGATGCCTGACATCGCCAAGATAAGGGCAGTATACGTTTTCGACAGTGTAAGGGGAATTGTTCTCTATCGAGAGGGTAAAAATCGCCTGCCTGTCTGTCAGCCGCACCATCATATGAAGTTTTATATCGAGCTTCCCACCAAACGCCGAAGTCACGCCATCCCAAAAAAAGCTTACATTCCGGCCATCCTTCCCTACCTTTGCGGATGTTATCCGTTGCTTTTCACCGTAAACGGGGTTGTTTCGCCGTCCGGGCAGCGGTACCAAAAGTCTGAAGTTAAGCCCAAGGTTTGGTCTGTTCAATATTTTCCACCCGGTCTCAACGGATTTTAAAGCTATGAGCGCTCCATTATCCATGTTAAATTCCAATTCCAGCGAATCGTTTTTTAATATTGTCATAATTTTCAAGTCTCCTTTTTCTATAAATGGCAAACTCTAAAATTTAAAAAATATATACAATAGAAAGTTTACCATATTGTTTATTCCTTGTATATTGCAAAGTCAACTATAGTCTTTTGCCACTTTGGCTATAGATGTCGTTTGTATAATATCTTGAGTTTCCGCAAACTGTAACTAAAAAATGAATGGATCTGTTCGAAATGCCAA
>JASEJN010000043.1 GCA_030016385.1 Clostridiales bacterium
CAAAACTTTCATAATGCTCATTCGTTGCTCAAAATAACATAATCCAATTTATGCCTGATTTCATATTGCGAATCGAAGTTGCTGCATTGCTGCAAGTGCATGTATATTTTGAAGCACAATGTATAGAATACTTATTGAGGGGGATGGACTTTAGAATAATATTCATGAAACAAAATGTAAGTATATTTTTAGCTTAACATGAAATAGATATAATATGTAGAATTTTCTATTAATTAGGGATAAATTGAAGTACGATTAATATAATTAATTAGAAGGAATACAATAACATGTATAGAAATATATGGTACAAAGGAGATGATTGCCTTGAATCTTGATATAATAAAAAAACGTTTGGAAGTAAAAAACTGGGTAAACGATATATTAAACAGAATAGCATATGAGCAGATGGCCGATATGACAGAGGATGAGCGCATAAACTGTGAGATAAGAAACGTATCATATGCGACAAACAATAATCCATACAAGTTCCAGAAAAAAGCTGATTATGCTGAGTTCACATTTGAAGAAGTTGAAGATGCGATAATATCGGAGGGTCTTAATATACAGAACGTTACAAAGGATCAGGTCAAATCCATAATTCAGAATATAATTAGCCAGAGATTGGGCAGTCAAAAGAATGGGAGCCTGAAGTAAGGCTCATTTTTTTTATTTGTTTAAAAAAAATATGCTTTGAACAGCCGACGCCGTAAAGGATTAAAATAATTGAAAAAAATAGCAAAAAATATTATTAAAGAATAAAAAAATGAAGGAATATAGAATTTTATAGAGAATAGTAAATTACAAGCAGGGAAAATATAACTTTTTTAATGCGTATATGAAAATTGCCGGTGCCTTTATTTGAATTATACATATTTATCGGGAGGCAATAGATGCATGACAATTAAAGAGAATATAGACACAATATTAGAGAAAGTTAATCGAGCCTGTGAAAAGTCAAATCGCAGCAGCAATGAAATAAAACTTATTGCAGTTACCAAAACAGTTGACATAAATAGGATACTGGAAGCTTTGAAATGCAACATAAAATCGATTGGCGAGAACAAGGTGCAGGAAATGACAGAAAAATATCGGCATATAGGCAACATGGCAGAGTGGCATATGATAGGGCACCTTCAAACTAATAAGGTGAAGCATATTATAGATAAAGTATCGATGATACAATCTGTGGACAGCTTGAAACTTATGAATGAAATAAACAAAAGATGTAAAGATATCGATAAAGTAATCGATATACTTATTGAAATAAATATAGGAAGGGAAAGTACAAAATATGGAATAGACCCTTCGGATATTTTAAACTTTATAAAAGAAGCGCCAAAATATGAGAACATAAGAGTCAAAGGCTTGATGACAGTAGCACCGGCACTTGCCAATAAAGAGGAAGTAAGACCGTATTTCAAGGAAATGAAGAAAATTTTTGATGAATTGAAGGACTTGAGTATTAAAAATGTCGAAATGAAATATCTATCGATGGGTATGACGGGCGATTTTGAGATTGCAGTCGAAGAAGGCTCAAATATGATCAGGATAGGTACGGGGATCTTTGGTCCAAGGGATTACTCAAAAAAATAGGATAAACAAGGGAGGTTATAAAATGAGTAATGGTTTTGTCAATAAAGTGCTTGATATTTTTGGAATGGGTGATGAAGACAGCGAAAGGGAGATAGATGGCGAGGCAGAAAACAGAGATGAAGATGAAGAGATAGAGGTAATACAAAATAGTAAAAAAAACAGGGTTTTAAGTATACATTCAAACCAAAATGCAAAGATTGTTATCATAGAGCCTGCAGCATATGATGAAATAACGAATCTTTGCGATTGCCTCAAAAACAGAAAGATTGTTATAGCAAATCTAAAAAACCTTGACCAGAAATTGGCACAAAGATTTGTAGATTTTGCAAGCGGTGCTGCCTATGCGCTTGACGGTGATGTGCAGCAGGTGTCCTGTGGAATACTTCTTTTGACCCCAAGCAATGTCGATGTTACATCGGATCTGAAAGAGGAACTTTCAAGCAAGGGCATATTCAACTGGACTGCTAAATAGGCGTGGGCATATTAATTGGATAAAAGAACCGGTATAATCAAATACTTTAATTCGCCTGAGGATAAGGAATTTGCTTCAAAAATCATCGACACTATAGAGCAGGCCAGGAAAAATCGCGATGTAAAGTATACGCAGTTTTTAGATCCGGCACAGATAAAAATGGCCGAAAAAATAATTGAGCAGTTTGACGGCATAAAATACACAATCTCGTCCGGCATCGAAAACTGTGAAAGGAATATAATCGCTGTTTATCCTGACTATGCAAGCTTTGAGGAGATCAAACTGCCTTTAGATGCAATTTGCATATCGTATAATACCAAATTTGAGAAGATCGGCCATAGGGATGTGCTTGGAGCTATAATGAGCCTGGGAATAAAACGTGAAAAGGTAGGGGATATTTTCTTCAATGATAATAGATGCTTTATTGTCGTTTATAAAGATATAAGTTATTATGTACTTACAAATATGACGAAGATAAAGCATACGCCGGTTAAAGCTGAATACATAGATTTTAAGGATATTAAAAGCAGGGAGTATGAATATAAGGATGTAATGTCGAATGTCGCTTCATTGCGTTTAGACTCGGTGCTCTCCAGCGGTTTTGGTGAATCAAGACGAAGTATATCGAATGAAATTTTAAATGGAAATGTAAAAGTCAATTGGGAAGTTACAGAGGAGCCTCATTTTATAGTGCAGGAAGGGGATACTATATCTTTAAGAGGCAGGGGAAGAATTATACTGTATAAAGTTCTGGGAACTACTAAAAAGGGGAGAATCAATATATTAATTAAGAAAGTAATTTGATGGAGGTGTTTTTATGGGAATAACTCCTATGGATATAAACAATAAGGAATTCAAAAAGTCATTTAGAGGCTATGATATAGATGATGTTGATGATTTTCTCGAACAGGTGGTTGAAGATTATGAGAAGCTGTTTAAGGAAAATGGCGCTTTAAGGGAAAAAATGGCAACTCTCTCTGAAAAGATAGAACATTATTCTAAAATCGAAATGACATTGCAAAATACACTTGTTCTTGCCCAGGGAGCAGCTGATCAAGCCAAATCCAATTCACAGAAGGAAGCTGAGCTCATAATAAAAAATGCAAATGATACCGCTCAGAGGATTATTGATCAGGCGCATACCGAAGTTGTGAGGATAACCAGTGAGTATGAGAAGGTAAAAAAGGAGTTTCAACTGTTTAAATCGAAATATAAAAACTTCATTCAGACTCAGCTTGATATATTGAGTGAGATAGATGATGAAGAAGATGAAAGCTCGGACAGCACTGCCGATGATGCCAAAGAAGCTTCAAAAACGAATAATGTTGTAGACAGCGATAATAATGCATATTAAAAAAAGCCTGAAAGGGCTTTTTTTAATATGCATTATTATTATGGTTAAAAAATAAATAAATGGAGAAATTATTTTTGAGAATATATAAAGCTAGAATCTGAGTAAAAAACGCCCAGAAGAATACAAATCAATATATGAATTGGGATTTAAGATGATTCAAAGTGCGATATAGCGATTTCAGATAAATTCTATAAATTAGACTGAATGGAGGAATACTATGGATCGTAAAGATATTGAGTACTTTAAAAAAAGGCTGGAAGATGAAAAAGCGGATATTGAAAGAAAGATCAAACGCATAGATGAAAACCTTGGCGTCGGAGATTCATTGAGAGATGGAATATCGGAATTATCATCCTACGACAACCATCCTGCCGATATCGCCAGCGAGACATTTGAGGCAGAAAAAAACAGAGCGCTCAAGGCAAATGAGATGAATTACTTTAAGAGGATTGAGGACGCCCTTGAAAGGATAAATAACGGAAAGTACGGAATATGCGAAATCTGTGGCAGGGAAATTGAGAAAGAGAGATTGAATGCGGTGCCGTATGCAAACCTGTGCATAGACTGTGAAAAAACAAAAAAGCAAAACTATAAGACTTATAGTAAAGATAGGCCTGTAGAGGAGGAAGTATCCGGATATCCATTTAGTAAAAACGGCATGAGCGAAGAAGATTATACGGGATATGACGGAGAGGATACATGGCAGGAACTTGAAAGCTATAATTCAATTAATTATATGCTTCAGGATGATGATGAGGATGAAAACATGCAGGGAGTAGTTGAAAAAACAGATAAGATAAGCAATGAACAGTATAAAAGGCAGCTTTAGGAATGTCTGATATCCGATATAGCTTATTAGTTTGTGGGCTGATATCTGTGGCTTCTAAGTCACAAGGTAGGCCCACTTAAGATTTTTGAGCCATAAAACCCATTGGAGATTCGATGCTTGTTGTATTTTAGAAATATATATATAATTTAAGTGGAGGCATTAGATCAGATGTTTTTAATAATTACAGCTTTAATTGTAATAATCGATCAGGTAACAAAGTATTTGGCATATATATATCTTCAGCCTCAAAATACAGTACCGGTCATAAATAATTTTTTTTATTTGACATATTTTCAAGGTACCGAAACAGCGGCTAACATCCTAAGCGATAAGAGGATGGTGTTGAATGGCAGGTTTGCGTCGCTTATTATATTAATTGTGGTATTGTTCATAGCGATTTATGTGTGCAGGAGCACTATAATAAATATAAATTTTAAAATAGGCATAACACTGGTAATATCTGGGGTTATCTCTAACCTTATAGATAAAATAAGATCAGGATATGTTGTTTATTTTATAGATTTTGATATTTATCCTGTATTCAATTTTGCAGATTTTGCAGTGATACTGGGTTTTTTCTATATATTGTTTATTGTATTTTTGGAAACTAAAAATGTTTGATAAAAGAGGACTAAATATGGAGCATAAAAAGTTGATATCGAGAGCCGATGGTGAAAGGGTTGATACATATATATCCAAAAATATTGCTGAATTATCGAGAAGTTATATAAAAAAATTGATTGAAAATCGGCAAATATTGGTTAATAATAAAAGTATAAAGCCGGATTATAGATTAAAAATCAATGATGTGATACTGATAGATATACCTGAACCTGTAAAATTAGATGTAAAAGCCGAAGATATAAAGCTGGATATACTGTATGAAGATGAAGATGTCATAGTTGTTAACAAACCACAGGGGATGGTTGTCCATCCTGCGGCAGGCAATTATTCGGGAACACTTGTAAATGCCTTGCTTAAACATTGTACAAACCTATCAGGAATAAACGGCGTATTGAGGCCGGGCATAGTGCACAGGATAGATAAGGATACAAGCGGAGCATTGTTGGTTGCAAAAAATGACAGAGCTCACAGAATACTTGCAGAGCAGATAAAAAATCATACGGTAAACAGAAAATACATAGCCATCGTTGAAGGTATAATAAGGGTGGATTCGGGTACAATTGAAGGAGCAATTGGAAGAAGCCATAAAGATAGGTTGAAGATGGATGTTGTTCCGGGAGGGAAACCTGCCATAACTCATTTCAAAGTCATGGAAAGATTTAAAAATGAGACGCTTATAGAGGTAAGGCTTGAAACCGGCAGGACGCATCAAATAAGGGTACATATGTCCCACATAGGCCATCCCTTACTTGGTGATCCCTTATATGGATACAAAAATCAAAACTTTAACCTTAAAGGACAGGCATTACATGCTGCATTGATTGGATTCATACACCCGTCAAGCGGCAAATATATGGAGTTTAAAGCTCCGCTTCCCGAGTATTTCAAGGATTTAATCGACTATTTAAGAAGTATTGCATGATAAATACATTTTCAGAGGAGTCATTAGAATATGGGACGTACAAATATAAAATATACACCCTTAGGATAGAACTTTATAGAAAGAGATGATTGATTTGATTGAGAAAGCCAAGATAATGGATGAGAAGGGCATAACGAGAGCCTTAATAAGGATTTCCCATGAAATTATCGAAAGAAATAAGGGGGTACAGGATGTTGCTTTAATAGGCATAAAAAGAAGAGGGGTACCTCTTGCAAAAAGAATTTCCGATGAAATATATAAAATTGAGAATGTAAGATTAAATGTAGGCATACTTGATATCACCCTATACAGGGATGATTTAAGCTCATTGCATGACCAGCCCGTTGTAAACAGTACAAGTATAGACTTTGACATAAAAGATAAGGTACTTATACTTGTGGACGATGTATTATATACGGGAAGAACGGTACGGGCCGCAATGGATGCATTGATACATATCGCAAGGCCAAAATCCATCCAGCTGGCGATACTTATAGACAGAGGGCATAGGGAACTCCCTATAAGGGCGGATTATGTGGGTAAAAATGTACCGACATCTAAAAGCGAAATAGTATGTGTCAATTTATCCGAAGTTGACGGTTATAATGAAGTTGTAATAAATGAGCTATAGGAGGAGAATATTCCTCTCCTATAGCTATTCTATTCTTTTCATATTGCTTATAACGTTATCATCCGGTGTTATATATATTGTTTTGTTCGTATAGTAAATTACCATGCCGGGTTTTGCACCGGAAGGTTTTTTAACGTTTTTCCTTTCCGTATAATCAACCGGTACATTTGATGAATTTTTGGCTTTACTGTAAAAGGCCGCCAAGCTTGCAGCTTCAATAATAACTTTTTGATCGACTGCTTTGTTTGAAGTCCTGATTATAACATGGGATCCCGGTATATTTTTAGTGTGCATCCATATGTCGGAGGGGTTTGAAAGCTTGAATGTCAGGAAATCGTTCTGAACGTTATTTTTACCGACATAGATATCCGTACCGCTTTCCGAAACAAAATGAAGAGGTTTTGACTGGGTTCTTTTTCTCGATGCAGTCTTTTTCCTTTTCTTTATATAGCCCTGTGAAACAAGCTCATTTCTTATTTCTTCTATTTCATCATCTTCAGTACAATTTTGCAGATTGATAAGCTGGTTTTCAAAGTATTCTATTTCGTTTAAGTTTTCTTCTTCCTGCACTTTGACGGCTTTCTCCGCATTTTTATATTTATTGTATATTTTATAATATTTTTGGGCATTTTGTACAGGCGTCAGCATGATATCAAGGGGTATATCGATAAAGCTTCCTTTCTCATCAAAATAATTCAGTGCTTTTATATTATTGTCTCCTTTTTTTATGCTGTATAAATTTGACATTATGAGGTCGGCATTTATTTTCCATTTGTCCTTGCTGCTGCATTGGAGAAGCTTTTCTTTTTGTATGGAAAGCTTTTTGAGGCACCTGTTTAAATTGTTGTTGACGACTCTTAATATGTCTGCTGATTTTTGCTTGATTCTATCGGCTTTATCCTTATTATAAAAGAACTTTTCAATTGTTTCCGAAATACTTTTGTATGAATCTGACTTAAAATTACCCAGATAGCGAAGCCTGAATGAATAAAAGTCGGTGGCATGAGAGTCATCATAATAAATGCAAGGCTCAAAGCTTTTATCTATTATTTTTTGAATAAAAGCTTTTACGGAATCCATTAAAGCATCCGTTTTTTCCCCCGATAGATTTAAAATAGAAAATCCGCTTCCGATTCCGGCATTGTTTATTATTTCCCTGGATGCAAAAATACTTATTCCTTCTATATTATTTGCAATGAATTTCTCGGTTTTTAAATCCTGAGTGTTTTTGCTGATCCTTTCCATCAGGTCATCGCAGTTAAATTCAAGGGGATTTATCTTATCCTGCTTGGGAGGATACTTATAGGCGATTCCAGGCATAATCTGCCTGAAACTGCTCATATCGGACGTTATATGTTTTATACTGTCTACAACGGTATTGCTTTTTTCATCTATCAATATGATATTGCTGTGTCTGCCCATTATTTCGCAAGTAAGAATTTTATTCGATAAAATTCCGAGATCATCATAGCACTCTATATAGATCTTAATAATCCTGTCTAAATTGAACTGTTCTATATTTATAATTTTACCGCTTATTATATGCTTTCTTAACACCATGCAAAACATAGGTGCGTTTATGGGGTTTCGTTTATTTGTATTTGTAAGGTGAACTCTCGGATAATTAGGGCTCGCAGACAAAAGAAGCCTGAAATTTTCATTCTTATTCCTGATGCTTAATATAACCTCGTCTGTTTCAGGCTGTGATACTTTATCTATTTTGCCGCCTGTAAGGGTGCTTTTAAGTTCACTTGCGATGTTCCTTGTGACTACTCCGTCAATTGGCATTTTGATTCCTCCAGAATAAATCCATATGTTATAATAAATTTGTAATTCGTAATTTGAAATCAGGCATAAATAGGATTATGTTATTTTGAGCAACAAATGAGCATTATGAGAGTTTTGATAAGTTCTTGGCCTTGCTGCCGCAAAAGAATCCTTAGAGCTTTTGATAAGAATCCTTAGAGCTTTTGATTGTCTGAGCGTAGGCGAGTTTCAAAAGCTCTTGGATTCTCAAAGTTGCTGGCCTTAGAACTTACAAAACTTGAATCTGACGAATGAGTGTTCAAAATAACATAATCTTGAATTACGGATTGAAATTCATAATAAATAATAAAACTTTATGATTTCATTTTAAGGCATTTGGAGCATATTTTAAAGGGGTGATTTATATGATTTTTACCAAGATGCAGGGTACAGGCAACGATTTTATCGTTATTGAAGATTTTGAATGCAAATATAAAAAATATTATTCTCAAATGGCAAAAAAATTATGTGACAGGCATTTTGGCGTCGGAGCGGATGGATTATTGATCGCAAGCAAATGCGATGATGCAGATGCTTTCATGTTTATATATAATTCAGACGGTTCTTTGGCTGAGATGTGCGGAAACGGCGTGAGATGTTTTGCAAAATATATATATGACAGGCATCTTACCGATAAAACAACAGTAAAAATAGGCACATTGGATGGATTAAAGGAAGTTCAGTTGATTCTTGAAAATGGAAATGTGGCTAAAGCAAAAGTCAATATGGGTACTCCGAGGTTTGAAACCAAAAATATACCTGCTGTTTTTAATAAAAATATAATATTGAACGAACCTGTTAAAATAGATTCATATTCATTCAATATCACATCGTTATCAACCGGTGTTCCCCATACCGTTATATTTGTTTCAAGTCTTCCTGAAGATAGGTATATAAAGAAAATAGGCCCTATGGTTGAAAATTACGATATCTTCCCTGAAAAAACAAACGTGAATTTTGTCCTTGTAAAAAACGGAAATGAATTTTATATGAAAACATGGGAAAGGGGAGCAGGATTGACTCTTGCCTGCGGCACAGGAGCATGTGCATCCCTGGCGGCGTGTGTGATTAACGAAAAAACGCAAAATGCAGCAATAGCCCATGTCCCTGGCGGGGATCTTTTTCTGGAATGGGATAAGAGCAGCAATAATATTTATATGACAGGCCCTGCTTTAACTGTTTTTAAAGGCGATTACTTTTTGAATATTTGTCCTCTTTTTGTTGATTAAAATTGGAATATATAGATAAAGAAGGAATAATATTATACCACAAGGTAATTTCTTTGAAGGAGGAACAAATTTGAAGTTTGTCTCTAAAATATTATTAGTAGCTTTAGCTATCGGCATTTGTGCAGGTTTTAGCGGATGTACCAAAAATACAGACTCCACAAATATACAGCTGGAAAACGATGAGGAAGGGAAAATACTGATTACAGTAAAAGATAAATCTTCTCAAAAACCGGTAAGCGACGCAAATGTTATTATTGTCGGTATGGATGACTACTTCAAGACAAATGACAAGGGACAGTCACCGGAAATTTCTTTAAAGATAAACAAGGACTTATATAAAAAATACGGCGATACTTTATATAAAAAGGCTCCATCAGGTTCTGCGACAGTTATAGTATCAAAGGATGGATATAAGGATTATATCTTATTCAACAAGCCTGTATATGCCGGATACAGTGCCAATAATGTGAACATACAAATGTCTAAGTCAACAGATAAAGATAAGGGTAAATATACTATCGATGTTCAGTATCCCCATGATCTATGGGTGAAGGAGCTTGTAGCCCATTGCAAGGAAATAAACGGAGAAAATGCCGGCAATGGCGAATATAAAATAGGAGTGGGCGTAAAGGATGCCAATTCGAAATCCTTGGAAGGCGCGTTTGTCACAATACCGGAACTTGGCATCAAGACAAAGACTGATAAGAGCGGAAAAGCTGTATTAAAGCCTGGAATAATAGGAAACATGGCCGACGAATATCCCGTCAAGAAGGATCTTAACGAATATACGGTTGTGATTTATAAGGATGGCTATGTACCTTCAGTTGTGTTTAGCGTGTCAGCAGGTAAAAACAGCGATGGAAAGGTGGATATCAAGCTAAAAGGCAGCAAGGATCCTGCGAATGAGAATTGCTCAGTGACATATCAGCCGTTTGACAGCGAATGGATAAGCAAAGTGATATCGGCTGTCAAAGAAAGTTATAAGGAATAGGTGCGGAAAAAACTTCCACACCTTTTTTATTCTCTGCAATTAAAAATACATAATAAAAAAAATATGAAGAATAATTACCATTATAAAATATAAAATATCCGCCCATGATGATGGTGTAGATTCTTGAAAGTTCATTTGACAAGTTTCGAGGTTCGCGGTCTTTGAAAATCAAGAATTTTTGTTCATGTTTTGGCAGAAACTGAAGAAAGATTTCGCAATGCATATTTATTGTTTAAAAATCAATATCTTACTTAAATATTGCCTTATTTTAAATTGAAAATGAGCTTAATTTGTATTTTTTATTGAAATATATTAATATATGCTTGAAAATAAGGCTTTATTTTCATATAATTATAAGGAATTAAATATTGTTTTTTGAAAGCATGTTATAATATTGGAAGGATGAATAATATGGTTAAAAGCATGACAGGATTCGGAAGAGGTTCATATGAGGAAAACGGTCGCAGTTTTACCGTTGAAATTCGGACCGTAAACCATAGATATGCCGATATATCTATAAAACTTCCCAGGCAGTTAAGCTATCTTGAAGATGAAGTAAGAAAATATGTGCTACAATATATTTCAAGGGGAAAAGTCGACATTTTTATTACTCAGGATAAGTTTAGAGAAGAAGATATTTCGGTAAGTATAGACGATGCGGTAACTTCCGCCTACATAAAAGCTTTATACGAACTCAGGGATAGATATAAATTAGAAGACGATATCACTGTTTCGGTTATATCAAAACTACCTGACATATTAAATATATCAAAAGCTGAAGAAGATAAGGAAGATGTATGGAATACATTGAAAAATGCCATACATATTTCTTTGGATGAACTGATCGCTATGAGGGAAACAGAAGGGAAAAAGATATCAGGCGATATACTTGAAAGGGGTAAGTATGTAAGAAGCATAGTCAAGAAGATAGAAGCGAGATCTCCTGTAGTTGTCCAGGAATACAAAGATAAACTGGCGGAAAGAATAAAAGAAATAATGGGTGATGTATGCGTGGACCAAACAAGGTTAGCGATGGAGGTCGCACTATTTGCCGATAGAAGCAGCATAACCGAAGAGATCGTAAGATTGTACAGCCATCTTGATCAACTGCAGACTATCATTTCAGAAAATGAACCTGTCGGACGGAAGCTTGATTTTCTGGTTCAGGAGATCAACAGGGAAATCAATACCATAGGTTCAAAAGCAAGCGATCTGGAAATCACAAATTATATCGTGGAAGCGAAAAGCGAAATTGAAAAAATAAGGGAACAAATACAAAATATTGAATAGGAGAGAGGTGCCATTATGGGAGTTAAATTGATTAATATTGGTTTTGGAAATATCGTATCAGCAAACAGACTTATCGCAATCGTAAGCCCCGAATCCGCCCCTATAAAGAGGATAATACAGGAAGCAAGAGATAAGGGCCTGCTTATAGATGCAACATATGGAAGAAGGACAAGAGCGGTTATAATAACAGACAGCGACCATATAATTCTCTCGGCCGTACAGCCTGAAACCGTTGCGCACAGGTTGTCTTCAAAAGATTCATTAGACTTAGAGGATGAGGAATAGGGGATATTCAAATGATTGAAAGAGGTCTATTAATAGTAATATCTGGACCGTCAGGTGCTGGAAAGGGTACGTTATGCAAGGCGCTATTGGAGAAAAACAAGGGACTCAGCCTGTCCATATCGATGACTACAAGAACCCCGAGAAAAGGCGAGATCGATGGAGTCAATTATTTCTTCAGGGATAGACAGACTTTTGAAAAGATGATAAATAATAATGAATTCCTCGAATACGCCAGGGTATATGATAATTATTACGGTACTCCGAGAAAATATGTGGAAGATATTATATCCAAGGGCAAGGATGTGATACTGGAGATCGACATACAGGGTGCTTTAAAGGTAAAAGAAATTTATGATAAGGGCGTTTTTATCTTCATACTGCCTCCGTCTATGGAGGAACTTAGAAACAGGATAAAAAAGAGAGGCTCCGAAACGGAAGAATCTTTTCTCAAAAGGTTTAAAGCCGCATATATGGAAATAAATTATATATCGAAGTATAATTATGTTGTTGTAAATGATACAATTGAAAATTCTGTCAAAAAGCTTGAAAGCATTATTATTGCTGAAAAATGCCGCATAGACAGATATAAGGATAATTTTTTGAGGACTAAGGAGGGACTTTTGCATGAACGATTCTATGATTAATCCGCCAATTTTATCTTTATTAAAAAAAGTAGATAACAGGTATGCTCTTGCTGTTGTAACTGCAAAGAGGGCAAGGCAGCTTATATCAGGTGAAAAGAAACTTACGGACTTTGATTCTACAAAACCTGTTACGATTGCAATACATGAAATAAATGAAGGAAAAATCACGTATGAAAGTGTGAAAGCAGATAAAAAAGAGGAATGATGTTATGGCAAACGGTATCAATATCGTTATAGGGATATGTGGCGGAATAGCAGCTTATAAAGGGCTTGAGCTGGTCAGCGCATTAAAGAAGCTTGAGTTCAATATAGATGTTATAATGACAAAAGCCGCAACAAAATTTGTGACTCCGTTAAGTTTCCAGTCTCTATCTTTAAATCCGGTTGTTGTAGATATGTTTGAACAGCCAAAAACATGGGAGATAAGCCATATATCTCTCGCCAAAAAGGCTGATATATTTGTTGTAATACCTGCAACTGCCGACATTATCGGCAAAGTCGCATGTGGCATTGCGGATGATATGCTCACAACTACGATAATGGCCACGAAAGCGCAGGTTTTATTTGCGCCGGCGATGAACACCAAAATGTATGAAAACTTGATAGTGCAGTCCAATATTAAAAAGCTGAGGGAATACGGATATCATTTTGTAGAACCTGCAGTGGGCAGGCTGGCATGCGGGGATGTCGGCAAGGGCAAGCTTGCGGATGTTGATGATATTCTGGATGAAATAGGCACGCTTATTGTTAAGAAAAAAGATTTTAAAGGCTCACGGGTGCTTGTCACAGCGGGTCCTACGATAGAACCCATAGATCCTGTGAGGTATATAACAAATCGCTCTTCAGGGAGAATGGGGTATGCCATAGCAGAATGTGCAAGGGACCGTGGGGCAGAGGTTCTGCTGATTACAGGGCCAGTGCATATCAAGGAACCAAGAAATATAGATATTATTCACATTAAGACGAATGAAGATATGTATTCTTCCGTGATGGAGAATTATAAAAATTGTGATGCCGTTATAAAGGCTGCCGCACCTGCTGATTACAGACCTTTGGAATATTCCAAACAAAAAATCAAGAAAAATAAGGGCGAACTTGTTTTGAAGCTGACAAAAAATATCGACATATTAAATGAGCTTGGGAAAATAAAGGGCGATAAAATACTTGTAGGATTTGCAGCAGAAAGCCAAAACATCATAGAGAATGCCAAAGAAAAACTTGAAGAAAAAAATCTCGATTTTATAGTTGCAAATGATATTTCTTCCGTGGATACCGGTTTTAATTCGGAATACAACAAGGCATGCATCATAAGCCGCGATAGAACAGAGGATTTGCCGCGCATGAGCAAGCGTGAATTAGCGGATAAAATACTCGATAATATCAAGCGGATTTCCGCAAATAAGTGAAATAAGTTGTAATGTATAAAATTTATAAAACTTGATCCCGCTTTGGCGGATATTTAAAAATAAACGTACTGTAATTTCATGGTGTATTGAATCATCTGAATATACACTGATGATTCGGTACGCTTTAATTTAATTATTGAAGATGTAAGTTAATCGTATTGGAGTGACTATTATGCCTAAATATGCGGAAGTTGCCGTAGATTGTTTTATAAACGACCCAAAGGGATTTGGTACTTTTGATTATGTTATACCGGAAAAAATGAACGATGAATTGAAAACAGGCATGAGAGTCGTAGTGCCTTTTGCCGGAAGAGCAAAAGAGGGATATATTATAAATATAAAGGATAGATCTAGTGTAGACCTTTGCAAGTTAAAAGAGGTAAATTACATACCTCAATTTAACGATATTTTTAATGAAAGGCAGCTTATGCTGGCGAAATGGATGAGCCGGAAATACATTTGTCCCATTATTGAATGCCTGAAATGCATACTGCCGCATGAAGCTTCGATGAAAGAGAAAAAATATGTCAAACTAAAGGATAATGTGGATATTGAAAGCCTCAGCCTTAATAGCAATGAGGCTGAGATTGTAAAGAGCATAAAAGAAAAGGGCGGCCGCATATTGTTTGATTTACTGGACGACAGGCAGAAAAGGCTTGTAGGTAAGCTCCAGTCTGCCGGAATCGTTGCTTTAGAGAGCATAATGAAAGAGGGATTAAAGGAAAAATATATAAAAGGCATCCGTTTGAAAGTCAAGGATCCAGAGTTGTCTTTGCTATTGCATGAAATGCAAAAAAGCAAAAGGGTTAAATTGCAGGTAGATCTGATAAATTTATTGAACAGGCTGAATAAAACTGTTCCCGAGAGGGAACTTACAGATGGCTATAAGGTAAGTTCAAGTACCATAAATACGCTGGTCAGAAAAGGAATCGCAGATAAAGTTGATATACCGGTCAGAAGGAATCCATACGATGATTCCATGTTTTCTAAAAACGCATATCCTGTATTGACAGATGACCAGAGAAATGTTATAAACAGGATACTTGGTGAATATTATAATCACGTTTCAAGGAATTTTCTGATACATGGCGTTACAGGAAGCGGCAAAACTGAAGTATACATGAGGCTTGTAGAGGATATCATCAAAAATGGCAAACAGGCCATCGTACTTGTTCCGGAAATATCGCTGACACCTCAGACTATCGAAAGATTCAAAGGAAGGTTTGAAAAAGTAGCCATAATACACAGCAGGCTTTCTGCAGGCGAAAAATACGACGAGTGGAAACGCATAAAACAAGGGAAGGTAGATGTAGTCGTAGGTGCAAGATCCGCCGTATTTGCCCCTTTTGACAATCTGGGCATTATCATTATCGACGAGGAGCAGGAGGATAGCTATAAATCCGATATGACTCCAAAATATAATGCGAGGGAAATCGCATACAAAAGGTGTGAGATAGAAAACGCAATGTTGGTTTTAGGGTCTGCAACCCCGAGCATCGATACATTTTATGATGCTCAGCACGGTAAATATGTTATCTGCAGGATGCCCAAAAGAGTCGACAACAAAAAGCTTCCCGTCATAGAAGTCGTCGATATGAGATTGGAAGTTGAATCCGGGAATAAAACTATATTCAGCAGAAAACTTTTCAGGGAGATGAAAAACAGTCTGCATAACGGGCAGCAGATTATACTGTTCTTAAACAGAAGGGGATATTCTACATTTGTTTCATGCCGCAAATGCGGCATGGTTATAAAATGTCCGAGATGCGATGTTTCATTGACTTATCATATCGACAGGAATATATTGAACTGCCATTATTGCGGGTACAGCATGAGGCCTCCTGATATATGTCCATCATGCAAAAGCAGATATATTAAATATTTCGGCATAGGTACTCAGAAAGTAGAGTCGGAGGTTAAAAAATATTTTCCTGAAGCCAGGGTGCTTCGGATGGATTTTGATACGACAACGAAAAAAGGTTCCCATGATAGATTGTACAGGGCCTTTAAAAATAGAGAGGCGGATATATTGATAGGAACACAGATGGTATCGAAGGGTTTGGATTTCCCGGGTGTATCGTTGGTTGGGATTATTGCTGCGGATCTAACGCTGAATATACCGGATTACAGGTCCAGCGAAAGATCTTTTACTCTTATAACCCAGGTTGCAGGAAGGGCGGGAAGAGGGGAAGATCCCGGAAAGGTCATAGTCCAGACATATAATCCTGAGCACTACAGCATAGTGGCAGCGGTAAATAAGGATTTTATAGGTTTCTATAATAAAGAGATAAAGATAAGGAAAGCGTTGAATTATCCCCCATTTTCCGAACTTATCAACATTGTCGCTTCATCAAAAAATGAAAAAGATGCGGCACTCATGATAAAAAAAATTGCATATACTATTTATGAAAAGTTCGGCATGGATGAAAAAAGATTCGTAATCCTGGGCCCTTCTTCCGCGCCTATATCCAGAATAAATATGTACTATAGGTGGCAGATCATATTAAAAGGCACGTTTGACGATGAATTGAAAAAGCAGATTAAGCTGATAGTAAATAATTTTGCTATGAGAACAAACTCTATAAGGATTAACATAGATATCGATCCTGTGAGTTTAACATAAGGAGGAAAAAAATGGCTATTAGAAAGATCAGAATAGTTAATGACGAGATATTGAGAAAGAAAAGCAAGAAGGTTGACAAGGTCAATAAGAGAATACAAATACTGCTTGATGACATGGCGGAGACAATGTATGCTGCAGATGGCGTCGGGCTTGCAGGCCCCCAGGTAGGCGTTTTAAGGAGAGTAATAGTACTGGATGCCGGAGAGGGGATTATTAAGCTTGTGAATCCTGAGATAATAAGTTCTTCAGGGGAACAGACGGATGTTGAAGGGTGCCTTAGCATTCCCGATGTCCGCGGCGAGGTAAAAAGGCCTCAATCCGTCGTCGTGAAGGCTTTAAACGAGAAGGGAGAAAGTATTCAAATAAACGGCTCTGCACTTTTGGCAAGGGTATTGTGCCATGAAATTGATCATTTGGACGGGATATTATTTACTGACAAAACAATAAGGATTGTTGAATAGGAAGTGTTTTTATGAAAGTTGTTTTTATGGGTACTCCTGATTTTGCAGTACCTCCCCTGGAATATTTGATAAGGGGAAAATATAATATAGCATGCGTTGTGACACAGCCCGATAAGCCAAAGGGACGGGGAAACAGGCTGGCAATGTCGCCGGTTAAGGAAAAGGCGCTGGAATATAAAATACCTGTCGAACAGCCTGTAAGCATAAGAAAGGATACAGCGTTTAAAGAGAAGCTAAAGCTGATGGAGCCTGATATTATAATTGTTGCAGCATTCGGACAGATATTGCCGTCTGATGTTTTAGCGATACCGAAATATGGGTGTATAAATATCCATGCATCTCTTCTCCCGAAGCTTAGAGGCGCAGCGCCGATAAACTGGGCTATTATAAACGGTGAGGATAAAACAGGTATTACTACGATGTTTATGGATGCGGGACTGGATACAGGCGATATACTTATGCAGCAGACTACTTTGATAGGAGAGAATGAAACTGCGGGAAGTCTGTATGACAGGCTTAAAATAATGGGCGCCGAGATGATTATTAAGACTTTAAAGGCTTTAGAAGGCGGAACATTAAAAAGGCAGCCTCAGGACAGCCTGAAGTCCACTTATGCGCCGATGCTTAAAAAGGATACTGGAAGGATAATGTGGGAAAATTCATCGATTCAGATCAAAAATCTTGTAAGGGGCACTAATCCGTGGCCCGCAGCATTTACAACCATAAACGGCATGAAATTGAAGGTATGGGAAACAGATTTGGAGCTTGGATCAGCTGAATTTAAAGACCCGGGGACTATATGGAAAATAGATAAATGCGGGATACATGTACATGCAGGATATGGTGGGATACTTATAAAGCAGGTGCAGGCGAAAAACGGCAAAAGAATCGATGCATATTCGTACACATTGGGGCACCATATAGATACAGGGACTGTTTTGGAGTAAGATAAAATATGTACCATCAGGTGAGGAGGTAATTAATTATGCCATTTAGTTATTTTTATGATCCTACAATTATTATATTGATTCCGGCAATGCTTATCGCCTTATATGCGCAAATAAAGATCAAATCGACTTTTGAAAAGTATTCAAGGGTAAGGAGCGGCAGCGGTTATACCGCTTCACAGACGGCAAGGTACCTTTTGGACAGAGCAGGGCTAAATGACGTACCTGTTGAGATGATTGCAGGAAGTTTAACCGATCATTATGATCCGAGGTCAAAAACACTCAGGCTGTCGCAGACAGTCTACAACAGCGGTTCTGTTGCGGCCATAGGAGTCGCAGCTCATGAAACCGGCCATGCTGTCCAGGATAATGTAAAATATGCGCCTTTGATTCTAAGGAATGCATTTGTACCCGTTGCAAATTTCGGTTCGAATGTTTCATGGGTACTAATATTTCTTGCATTTATTACAGGAATTCCATATTTGTTAAAGTTAGGTATTATTTTGTTCTCGGCGGCAGTGCTTTTTCAGATAATAACCCTGCCCGTGGAATTCAATGCAAGTTCCCGAGCCATTAAGCTTTTGGAATCCGAAGGCATATTGTATGGAAGCGAAGTTGGTGCGGCGAAAAAAGTGCTTTCGGCTGCAGCACTGACATATGTTGCCGCTGCATTGGTTGCCATCTCTCAGCTTCTGAGGCTGATATTCCTTGGCAGGAGACGAAATGACTGATTATTCAAATATGGGAGGGAAAAAGGTAGAGAAAGTTGACAATGCAAGAGAACAAGCTTTGATAATAATTACGGATGTATTTAGAAAAAATGCTTATTCCAATTTATTGTTGAAAAACCTTGGCCGGAAATTTTCGCCTCTCGATCAGGCTTTTATAACAGAGCTTGTTTATGGGACGATAAAATGGAAACTTAGAATCGACAATGCCATAAATCATATATCAAATAAAAAAATAGATGATATATCCTTGTATGCGCTGAATATTTTAAGGATGGGTATCTATCAGATAGATTTTATGAATAAAGTGCCTGAATTCGCTTCGGTAAATGAAAGCGTAAAGCTTGCTAAAAAGTATGAAAACGAGGGCGCTGCGAAATTTGTCAATGCAGTACTCAGAAATTATCTGCGAAAGCACGACTCTGTTGTTTTACCCGATAAAAGAAGGGATTGTGTAAAGTACCTTTCCGTTGCGTATTCTTTTCCAGAATGGATTGTCAAAAAACTTACGGAGGAATATGGAATGGAATTTACGGAGGAATTTTTAAAATGCAGCAATGACGTTCCTTCCTTGACGGCGAGGGTAAATACCCTAAAGACAAATAAGGAAAATATATTTAAGTCTTTGGCGGATGATGACATAGATGTTCTAGATGCTAAATATATGAAGGATGCATTTACATTTAAAAATCCTTCAAACATAGGCGGATTAAGGCAATATAAAGACGGTCTTTTTACTATACAGGATGAGAGTTCGATGCTTGCGGTTAAAATTCTCTCGCCCCGTTCAGGAGAATTTATAATGGATGTTTGCAGTGCGCCCGGGACCAAATCGACATATATGGCTGAGCTTATGGATAATAAAGGTACTGTTATTTCAGGGGATATAGCATACAATAAGTTGGGACTCATTGATAAGGACGCAAAAAGATTGGGTATAAATATAATAAAGACAATTTGCAATGATGCATCGGGTGTCAATGGATACTATGCCGGCAAAGCCGACAGGGTGCTTGTCGATGCACCTTGTTCAGGATTTGGCATCATGAATAAAAAACCTGAAATCAGATGGAACAGGACGATGAAGGACATAGAGAGCATTGAGAGGACGCAGAGCTTAATACTCAGTGCATCCTCGAAATATGTGAAACCGAAAGGTATATTGGTTTATAGCACATGCACGGTATTGAAGAGCGAGAATATCGATATCATCGATAATTTTTTAAAAAGCAATAGTAATTTTTGTATGGAGGATATATCATACGATGTACCTCAAAAATTATTAAAGCCTTCATGCAGATCAGGCTATATTAATATATACCCGAATACAGACGGTATAGATGGTTTTTTTATTGCAAAACTGCGAAGGATGGAGTAACATGGAATCTGATAAATTAAATTTAAAAAATATGTCAGTAGATGAGTTAGGGAATTTATGTGTTAAACTTGGTGAAAAGAAATTCAGGGGTGAACAGATATTCAGATGGATTTACAAGGGTATTGAGAAAATCGATGAGATGTCTAATCTGCCGGAGGCATTCAGAAAAAAGCTGAATGAAAATACATGTATAAGCAATCTGGCGATTGTACGAAAGTATGTATCTAAAATAGATGGGACTTCAAAGTATTTATTGAAAACAGATGATGGAAACATAATAGAGAGCGTGCTTATGGAGTACGGTTATGGGCTTAGCGCATGCATCTCAACTCAGGTAGGATGCGCAATGGGCTGCAGATTTTGTGCTTCAACCATAGGCGGCTTTGTAAGAAATCTGTCTCCGGGTGAAATGGCTGATGAGATACTCAAGATGGGCAGAGATTGCGGCCGCAGGATATCGCATATCGTTTTGATGGGAAGCGGTGAGCCTCTGAACAATTTTGAAAACGTAATAAAATTTTTAAGTATAGTTAATTGCCAAAAGGGATTGAATATAGGTATGAGGCACATTACCATTTCAACCTGCGGCTTGGTTCCGGAAATAATAAGGCTGGCGTCCCTTAACTTGCAAATAACGCTTGCAGTGTCCCTTCACGCTCCAAATGATGAGATAAGAAAAAGAATTATGCCTGTGGCATATAAATATAATATAAATGATGTTATAAATGCCTGCAGGGAATACGCTGATAAGACAAAAAGGAGAGTAACATTTGAATATTCCCTTATCGATGGCGTAAATGACGGCCCTTTAGAAGCATATGAATTGTCAATGCTTCTAAAGGGTATGTTATGCCATGTGAATTTGATACCGATTAATGAAATAAAGGAAAGAAATTACAGAAAGTCAGATGCAAGGCACATTGATGAATTTAAAAGGATCCTTGAAAAAAACAGTATAAGCGTAACCGTACGCAGGGAACTGGGTGCAGACATAAATGCAGCATGCGGACAGTTAAGGAGAGATTATATATCAAAGAATATGAGTTGAGATCTTTTGTATAGTTGTAATATTAGAGTATATTTAATTAAATTCCTCAGATTGAAGCAAAATAAGATATTTTTTCAGGGGGAGCTGAATGAAAGATTGAAAACAGCATGCATAACAGATGCAGGTAAATTGAGAAAAGAAAATGAAGACAGCTTTTGTCATCAAAAGTTGAAGAATGGTCTTGAATTATTTGCGGTGGCAGATGGAATGGGAGGATATAATGCCGGAGAAGTTGCAAGCAATATCGCTGTAAAAGTTGTATCGGAATACTGTACCCAGCATATTGAAGATGATGTTAAATCCGATGATGTAATACATATTTTAGATGATGCGATTGCAAAAGCCAATAAAGTTATTTATGATGAATCGATAAAAAATAAAGATTACAGCGGTATGGGAACCACTATAGTTGCGGCCATAACAAATGGTGAAGATATGATAATCGCTCATGTAGGTGACAGCAGGGCATATATTTTAAAAGACAACAGTCTAAATAAGCTGACGAATGATCATTCATTAGTCGCAGAAATGGTAAGAGACGGAATGATAACCGAAGATGAGGCGCAAAGGCATCCTAAAAAAAATATAATTACCAGGGCTTTAGGTACCGATGAAAATGTAAAGGTTGATATTCAGAAGATACATATATCCATGGATGATACTGTTTTATTATGTACTGATGGATTATCAAATATGATAGAAGATAAAATAATAGAGCAAATGCTTATTAAAAACAGCGATGTAAATAAATGCGCCAGGGAACTTGTTGACTTAGCCAATAAGCTTGGCGGACGCGATAATATTACCGTGATAATTGCAAAACAATCAAGCCCGGATAGCGAGGTGAAACAATGATCGGAAAGGTATTGCACAGCAGATATGAGATTATCGAAAAAATTGGCGAAGGCGGCATGGGGCTTGTATATAAAGCTAAAGACCATTTATTGAATAGATTTGTTGCTATTAAAATATTAAAGCCTGAACTTATGGAAGATGAAGATTTTATAAAAAGGTTTAAAAAGGAATCGTTGTCTTCAGCAAGCCTATCCCATCCCAATATTGTCAATATATATGATGTGGGTTTTGAAGATGGAATCTATTATATAGTGATGGAATATGTAAAAGGGAAAACATTGAAAGATATTATAAGGGAAAGAGCGCCCCTGCCTTATTATGAGGTGATAAACATCAGCAGGCAAGTGTGCCTGGCTCTCGATCATGCCCATAGCAATAATATAATTCATAGGGATATAAAACCTCAAAATATATTAATGACTCAGGATGGCATCGTAAAAGTAGGCGATTTTGGGATTGCGAGGGCATCTAATTCCGCTACCCTTACGAACACTGGAAGTATAATAGGATCAGTGTATTATATTTCACCTGAGCAGGCAAGAGGCGGATACACAGATGAAAAAAC
Organism: Clostridiales bacterium; assembly: GCA_030016385.1. Taxonomy (NCBI): domain Bacteria; kingdom Bacillati; phylum Bacillota; class Clostridia; order Eubacteriales; species Clostridiales bacterium. The sequence continues at coordinate 22,682 of JASEJN010000043.1, forward strand.
CGATATTTATTCTTTAGGTACGGTTATGTATGAACTGGCTACGGGCAGGGTGCCTTTTATGGCCGACAGTCCTGTCGTAGTGGCGTTAAAGCACATACAGGAGCAGGTTACCAGGCCTTCTGAAATTAACCCTGATATACCTTCCGCTCTGGAGGACATTATTCTGAAATGCCTTGAGAAAAGTCCGGCTATGAGATATCAATCTGCATCGGCAGTCATAAAGGACCTTGACAGAGCTTCGTCTAACCCGAATATGCAGATGCAATCCAAGCATGACAGTTTAAATGATATAACGAGAGTTATGCCTGCAGTAAAAGAAGAATATTTAAATGATAAAAATGATGATGATAACGATAATGATATCGATGATGATAACAAGGAAAAATTTGACAGTGGAAAGCATAGGACTAAAAAAAGGATAAACAAAGGCTGGGCTGCGGCAATAATTATACTGCTGACGATTATCACGGCTTCCGTGCTTTTTATATTTACGGCTAAATCGAAAATACAGAATAAAGATATACCGGTGCCTGATGTAATGGGCAAAGATGAAAATACCGCCATGCAGACGATTAAAAATGCCAATCTCGGTATGGAGGTTATAGGACGGGATTACGATGAGAAACCCGAAGGCACGGTTATATTTGAGAATCCCGAAGCAGGAACACCTGTTAAGGCCGGTTATACCGTAAAGGTTAGAGTAAGCAAGGGGGAGGAGAAAGTCAGCGTTCCTCCTGTTGTAGGGCTGACACAGGCCGATGCCATTGCACAGATAGAAGGGGCAGGACTTGCAGCAGGGAATATCGTCCCTATAAACAGCAACGATGTCGATAAAGGAAAGATAGTAAGCCAGAAGCCGGATGCCAACAGTGAAGTCGTAAAGGGTACTGTAGTGGATTTATATGTAAGCAGCGGTCCAGAGATAAAGCTTGTGCCGGTACCCGATCTTTCCGGATATACCTTGGATAACGCAGAAAAGGTACTTAAAGAAAATAAGCTTAGTGTCGGGAATGTCACTAAAGAGACTGATCTGTCTAAACCTAATGGTATTGTCATAAAACAAAGCGCAAGGGATGTATCTGTTCCGGAGGGCAGCAAAATAGATATAACTATAAATCAAATTCCCGTATCGAGTTAGATCAAAGCTGCTGCAAAGGAGGAACTATATGCCTGATGGTATAATAGTAAAGGGTATAAGCAGCTTTTACTATGTTAGAATTAAAGATAAGATAATCGAATGCAGAGCCAAGGGTAAGTTTAGAAATGAGCATATCGTACCTTTTGTGGGTGATTATGTCGATATATCCCAAAAGGGTGACAGCTTTATAATCGATAAAATATATCCGAGGGTTACTGAACTTAAAAGGCCGCCGGTTGCTAATATAAATCAAGTCGCAATAGTGCTTGCTGCTGCAAAGCCAGAGCCTAATTTCGCTCTGCTTGATAAATTGCTGATAACGGTTGCAAATGATAAGCTAAATGCCATAATCTGCATCAACAAGATTGACATTATATCTGCCGATGCCATAGAGGAACAACTGGAACCTTATAGTGATGCCGGATACAGGATTATATATACTAGCACTGTTAAAAATACAGGTATGGAAGAGTTAAAAAGGGAGCTTGAGAATAAAATAACCGTGCTCGCCGGCCCTTCAGGAGTCGGGAAATCATCCATTTTAAATATGCTCGATCCGGGTATAAACCTTAAAACAGGTGAAATCAGCAGAAAGATTGAAAGGGGTAGGCATACGACTAGGCACTGTGAGCTCATCAATATATCCGATAAAAGCTTCGTGGCCGATACTCCCGGATTCAGCTCAATAGATATAGAATCCATAAAGAAGGAGAAATTGGCATATCTGTTTCCTGAATTTTTGGACTTTTTAGGCGGATGCAAGTATCCAGGTTGCATGCATGTGACAGAACCCGGCTGTGCAGTAAAAAATGCAGTTTTAGAAAATAAGATCAATAAACGAAGATATGATTCATATATAACTTTATTTAATGAGCTGAAAAATATTAAGAACTTTAAATAGTTATCTATAACCCGTGTAAATTCGTACATTAGTGGACAGTATTCTAATGTATAATGGTTATTTATAAGGAGGAACTGTGAATGATAAGAATTGCCCCTTCAATATTATCGGCAGATTTTTCAAATCTTGCTGCTGATGTAAAAAGGGTGGAAAATGCAGGTGCGGATCTTCTGCATATAGATGTCATGGATGGGAACTTCGTGCCGAATATAACAATAGGACCTGGTGTAATAGCTTCATTAAAAGATAAGACAAGGCTTCCATTCGATGTACATCTGATGATCATGGAACCCGAAAGATACATAGAGAATTTCGTAAAAGCAGGTGCCGATATAATATCCGTGCATGTTGAAACTTGCATGCATCTTAGCCGAACGATTTCGCTTATCAAGGAATATGGAGTAAAGGCTGCGGTAGCTCTTAATCCTGCCACTTCCTTATCGACTCTCGATTATGTGCTGCAGGATCTCGATATGGTACTCTTGATGACCGTAAACCCTGGATTCGGGGGCCAGAGTTTTATAAATTCCATGATAAATAAGATTGCTTCTCTTAAAAAAATAATAGATGAGAAAAAATTGATAATGGATATAGAAGTCGATGGAGGAATAAACAGCGACAATATATCAAGCGTTATAAATGCAGGCGCAAATGTCATAGTTTCAGGTTCGGCCATATTTAAATCGAAGGATATAAAGGGCACAATAGAAAGATTCAGGACTGCGGGGTAATGTTATGAGGGCTGTTGTAGTATCGCATGGTATGATAAAGGAATTTGAATCCGCAAGAGAGATCATGAAATCCGGAGATATCGTCATTTGTGCAGACGGCGGGGCTGAATATGCCATAAGATGTGGAATAACACCTGATGTTCTGATCGGTGATTTCGATTCTATCGATAGTGAGATTCTAAACAAAATTAAAAACCTGAATTGCAAGATAATAAAATACCCGAAAGAAAAAGACTATACAGATACAGAACTTGCTGTAAACTATGCTGTTGATGGAGGATACAAGAGCATAACGATTTTGGGGGGCATCGGGGAAAGGCTCGACCATACGCTGGCTAATATTTTCTTGCTTTTAAAGCTTGCAGGGGCAAATATTGAAGCAAAGATAATAAATGAGAAAAATGTGATATATGTCATAAATGATAAAACAGAAATATGCGGCGATATTGGCGATACGTTATCTCTAATCCCCGTAGGCGGTGATGTAAGGGGAATATATACGGAAGGGCTTAAATATAAGCTTTCCGGGCGAACAATTGCGATGGGAAGCCCAATCGGGGTATCAAATGTCTTTACTTCAGAAAAAGCGAAAGTTAAAATCGAATCCGGATATCTGCTGATTATAAAATCGAAGGATTAATAGGCCTATACACATAAATTATTTAAAGTGTATTATTCCAGATGGTGTCCATTTTTTATTAACAATTTCCATATCGATGAATATTATAATATTAAAGTTAGAATCCTTAGGGGGCAGATCTGTGAAAATACACTACAGAGGTAAAAGGCTGCTGGGTTTAATACTTATTTCTTTGGGAGTCGGCATATTTCTGGTTATAATACTTCCTCTATGGGGATGGCTTGCGATCGCAAGCATTGGGTTGATATGTATCGGATGGTTTTGCTTTAGAAGGTGAAATTATTAAAAAGAGAGGCGTTTTTCCATGAAAATAATAGTAATCAAGCTTCCGAAATTCCTCGGGAAAATCATAAAAAAATTCATAAAGGTTTCATAACATGAAATATCCTGAAACAGCAAATAAAAAAAGGCTTCAATAATAGTTGAAAGCCTTTTTCGTTCAATAAAACTATATTGCCCTTTGCACCTTGCCTGAGCGAAGGCATCTTGTACAAACATTTATTGTTTTTGGAGTGCCATTTACAATGGCTTTAACTCTTTTAATATTTGGAGCCCAAGTCCTGTTCGATCTCCTGTGGGAATGACTGTATTTAATTCCAAACTTAAGCCCCTTATTGCATATTTCACATCTTCTTGACATATATAAACACCTCCTTCACTCCTCGGCACATTACAACAATAATTGAATTCAAACATTACTTATTTTAGCACACAAATAGTGCTATTGGCAACTTATATTTATCTTGAGTTTCCGCAAACTGTAACTAAAAAATGAATGGATCTGTTCGAAATGC
>JASEJN010000044.1 GCA_030016385.1 Clostridiales bacterium
CTCAAAATAACATAATCCTATTTATGCCATATTTCAAATTACGAATTGCAGTTATCGTAACTTTACAGAATTATATTATATTTTACTAAATAAGTCAAATAATGATCTATAATGAGAGTGCATATTTTATATTTGAAGAATATTTATACACCTCTATAATGGGGATTCCCCCATTTTACTATATAAAAGTCAATATTTGCTATATCCCATCAGCAACAGATATATATTCAACTATTCTGGCTGTTTAATATGTTGGATAACTTTTACAATAGTATTAATGATTTACAGTTAAGTTACATGGTTTGTATAGTTACCTTATTTATATTGAAACTGTTTCTTAAATATGTTATACTAACTACAATTGGTCGGAAATTAAAATTGATGAATGGATCTTGATTGAGATGTCCCTGTTCTTGATCTTTAAGATCCATTTGCTACGTTTATATAAGGTGAATGTCCATGTAGTTTGGGATGGCAATGAGGTCAAATAATACTGGCACAATTTTATAAAGGGATATCACTTTCATCACTCAAATTTACCTTTCCCATACCTAAATTCATGAAGGGCATCCGGCTTTTAAATCTTCCGGTAAGTACCGTGTTCTGGGCTGGAAAAGCCAGATAATATCTAAGTATTATACAAGAAAGGAATAGCTAAAATGGTAAAACCTGAAATAATATTATTTGATTATGGTCAAACACTTTTATCAGAGCATCATCGAGATCATTTAATAGGATTTGAGGCGCTGATGTCAAAAGCAGTTAAAAATCCAAAGAAAGTAACTGCCAAACAAGTTTTTGAATTTGCAAAAGACTTTCGTGAAAATATAGATACATTAGGAGGGGAAAGGCTGCCGTTTTTAGAACTCGAAATCCATAACCATTTTTTTATAAAATATATTTCCGAATATTTCGGACTCGAATTTAACTTTTCCCCTAATGAAATGGAACAGTTTTACTGGGATACTATTGCCCCGGCTGAACTGACCTTGCATATAAAAGAACTGCTTGATTATCTATATGAAAGTAATATCCGAACAGCAGTTATCAGCAATCTTTCATATAGTATTGAAACATTATCAAAAAGGATAAACCGGTATCTACCGCAAAATCATTTTGAATTCCTGATTACCTCAAGTGAGTATATATACCGGAAGCCTCATCCCAGAATATTTGAGCTGGCACTTGCTAAGGCTGATGTGAAGGCCTCTATGGCATGGTATTGTGGTGACAATGCTTATTGCGATGTGACAGGTGCTTCAAAGAGTGGCCTGTTTCCCGTATGGTATACCGGTGCTGCTAATTATAAACAAGACAAGCCTTCCATAGATCATTTAAAAATAAATGACTGGAAGCAATTAATTTATATACTTAAAAAACTCTAAACAAAAAGTCATATCGATTTTATCAATTTGGATGAAGAATAGCAATATTTACATTAATAAATCCTCGATTCGTAATATGAAATCAGGCATAAAATCGAAGTAAATAAATATTGTCAGTTCTGCTGTATACATGATATGAAAAAAAGGAGTTGCCTCCTAATCGTTAATACTTTTGAGGCAGCTCCTCTTTTTCAAAAGAAAATTATACAGATGCTACTTTTTATCTATATCTTTCTTATAAGCTTCAAACTGGCTCTTATAAGCATTGATGACATCGTCAATACCTGCCTTTTTAAGAAGGTCTAAGGCATTCTTGATATTGCTATCATAGTCCTTTACCCCGCATGCAATCGGCGCAATAACAGCCTTGATCTGGGTGTTTACATCAGTAATCTGGGTTTGAACACTAGAAGCATCAAAGGTAAAGCTGCTCGCAATCCCATCGGTAATATTAGTTCTCTTGCTGTAAAGAAGTTCGTTTGTAGCTTTTGGAGTTCCCGTTGCAGTACGCTCAAAATTCAAATTTCCAATCATCCAGTCTGCAAAGGAATAAAGCGGCGTATTTGTTGCAGAATTTACAATATCCTCTCGGCTACGTTCTCCAACTTTTTTATAATCGGTTCCCTCGCGTCCATACAGGAAGAGGTCGTAATTGTCCTGATTTGCATAAATCCAGTTTACAACTTTAACACCAGCTTCGGGATGTTTGCTGGAAACAGGAATAGCCTGCATGTTTCTTGTACCATAAGGACGAAGGAATTGTTTATTAGGTGCAAAATCAAGCATTTTAAAATCATCAACGGTAATATCCGGATAATTCTTTTTTATGTTATCAATTGAACTACCATAGGTTCCGAAATGGACAAACCAGTCTCCTGAATTTAACTGATTGTTCAATTGGTCGGATGTGAAGGAAAGAACATCGGGATTAATCAAACCCGATTTATACCATTCCCTTGCATTTGCACAATCTTTTTTAAATTCTTCTGTTTCAAAAAAGTTTTTGATTGTACCATCCTGGTTTACATAAACCATTTTTTCATATATTGTATATGGCCAAGTATCATACGTCTTTGCACAAGGTCCAAAATCAACACTGTCTGATCCCAGAATGGGAATGTAAGGTTTGCCGTTCCCTTTCCATTCCTTCATAATCTTCACATAATCGCTTGTTAATTCTTCAAAAGTGGTAGGAACGGTATTAATTCCATATTTTTTTAGAATATCCAGACGAATTGTAATTTCAGGACTAGTAGCGGATTCAAACCAGTAAGCCGGAATTCCGTATTGTGTCCCTTTAACCTGTCCATTTTTTATAGCGCTGTCAGGGGTATTCTTTAAAATGTTCCCTCCAAACTGTTTCATTGCTTTCGTAATGTCTGCTAATGCGTTACGGGATGCATAATTGGAAAGCGTGACACGGTCATTCATGACGCTGAACATATCAAATTCTTCTCCAGTAGAAAGCATTATGTTAATTTTCTGATCCCAAGAGTCCCACGGAATATACTGAATAGACAATTTCACTCCCACACCATCTTTTGCCATCTTGTCATTAATCATTTTGATGACTTTGCTATAATCTGTGGGTGCATCACCTGGCACAACGTATTTACAAGTTACAGCATTGCTGCCAGTGGATTGAGTCTTTTCCTTGGATGAATTATTTCCTGTACATCCGGAAATGATGAGGCATAAAAAAACTGCACTCAGTAACATCGCAAAAAACCTTTTTTTCATAATAACTCTCCTCCTAAAATATTATTATATTATATAATTAGCCCTTTACAGAGCCAATAATCAAACCTTTAACATAATAACGCTGCAAAAATGGATACAGTAAAACAATAGGCCCTATTGTAACAATAGCCGTAGCCATCTTCAGGGATTCCGAAGGCGGCGTAACGCTGCCTGTCCCGCTGAGAAACTGAAGATCACGCAGCATGGATATCTGCGATTTTAATTGAAGCAGCAAATATTGTACAGGATAAAGATTTTTATTGTCCACAAGCATGATAGCGTTCCACCAGTCATTCCAATAACCTAAGCCGTAAAACAGACCAATTGTGGCCAGTACGGGCACACATAACGGAAAATAAATTTTAAACGCAATTATAATGTCGTTAGCGCCATCAATGGTAGCAGACTCACGCATGGAATCCGGAATACCGCTTATAAAATTTCTCGTTAAAAACAGGTTAAATGGATTAAAAAGCAAATTAGGAACAAGCAATGACCAAATATTATTTCTCAAATGGAGTGTAGTACATATTAGGTACCAAGGAACAATACCCGAGCTAAAAACCATAGGGATAAAAAAGAACATTGCAAGAGCGTTTCTATATTTAACATTTTTGTTTGCCATCGTATATGCGGCAGAACCCGTTATTACTATAGCCAAAAGTGTTCCGACAACTGTTATAAAAATAGAAATAACATACCCTCTTATCACGCTTGAACCTCTCTGAAACATAAGCTTGTAAGCAAATAAAGAATATTTTTTGGGAAAAAAGCTATAGCCATATCTCATAATAGTGGATTCATCAGTGATAGAAACCATTAAGGTTAGAATCATTGGAAGCAAACAAGCTATGGTGAATAAAAGGATGAAAAATGAGATAATGACATTCGCTGTCGATATTTGTCTTTTATAATGAACTTTTTTCATTATTATAAACACCTTCCCATAACTTAATACAATGCGCCGTCAGGATAGAATTTTCTTGCAACATAGTTGGAACCATATACCATGACAAATCCTATGGCTGACTGGAATAAACCGATAGCCATTGCCTGCGCCGGATCTCCCACCTGCCGCAGAGCCCGGAACAAATACGTATCAATAATATCAGTTGTTGAATAAAGAGTTCCGTTATCCCCAACAAGGGCATAAATCATACCAAAATCACCGAATATAATTTTTCCAATTGCTAAGAGTGTCATAATAATTATCGTCGGCATTAATAGAGGAATTGTAATTTTCGTCATCTGTTGGAACCGGTTTGCCCCATCTATTGCCGCCGCTTCATAGATACCGGAATCAATTCCCGTTATAGCTGCTAAATAAATAATGGCATTCATTCCTGCCCCTTTCCAAATACGCATCAATACTAAGATGGTAGGCCATGCCTTGGGTTCTGTATACCAGTTGATGGCATTCATCCCAAACAATTTTAAACCCTTGTTTACAAGACCATACTGCGTAGAAAATAAGCTAAAGAGTATATAACTTACAACAACCCAGGAAAGATAATTTGGAAACAGCATAACAGATTGTGTTGTTTTAATAAACCATTTACATCTTAATTCGTTTAGCCCCAAAGCAATAAGCACAGCAGCGATCGTTCCTGTAATTATAAATAAAAGGTTCAAATAAATAGTATTGAATGTAACGCTAAACGCATATTTAGACTTAAAAAAGAATTCAAAATTTTTAAATCCTACCCACTTGCCATTAAAAATAATATCTAAAATGTTGCTTTTGTTATACCTGAATTTTTGAAAAGCTACCAACATATATGGATATGAACAATAACTGAATATAAAAACATATATCATTGCCGGAAGCGCGATAATATATGAAAATTTATTTTTGGCAATATCTTTTAATAGTCCATATTTTTTTTTATTCGATTTAGCCTTTTCCACTTTTGCCATCTCCTTTTACAATTAATATTAAACAATCTGTTTTATGTTAACTTAATGTAGATGGTTTTATTGTTATATACTTTTTAATTCTCTAATACAATATCAATCTAGAAAACTTTTAAAACTATTTTAATTAGCCAGTCTCTTTACACAGCTAAACGTCTAAATGATGATAAATATCCTGAACAGTCATAGAAACCATTGCAACGCTCTCATCAGAAGCGCCATAATATAAGTTTACAAAACCATTTTTCAGAGTAGCTCCGCAACCGAATATCACATTCCCGAAAAAACCATCTAATTCATATGGATATTCCGGTTCAATCAGCGGATATTCACTTCTGGCTAATACTTTCCATGGCTGATTCTTATCTAAGAGCATAACCCCCATACAATAACGGTTTTGTTCTGTTGCACCATGATAAAACTCTACCCATCCTTTTTCTGTCATAAATGGTGGAGCGCCTGCACCGATTCTGGCACAGTCCCATTTTCCCGGACGCACACCAGCAACAAACCGGTGCATACCGAAGCATCGCAAATCTGGAGATTCCGCTAACCACATTCCAGGTTTGGCAAAAGCAGAACTGCTTGGTCGATGAAGTGCATAATATTTGCCGTTTATTTTATCATTGAATAATACGGTATCTTTATTGTCCGGCTGAAACAAGATTCCTACCCTCTTTACAGAACTAAAATCATCTGTCATAGCCAGACCTACAACTGTCCCCCGGCAGGACGTAGCACTGTATGTAATATAATAATGACCGCCTATGTAACTAATACGTGCATCCTCGATCCCAAAAGCCTCATATTCATTTTCCGGTATCATAAATGGATAGTTATCTATCTTAAAATGCACGCCATCTTTGCTACGTGCCACTTGCAAGTGAGATATTGAGGTAAGATACTGTTTTTCTCCTACATAAAAGCTTCTCTGGTCATTGGTATCAGATATTTGTCCAAAAGGGAAAAAACGCGGCACTATTTTTTTTGTACTTTCATCGAATATAAGAGCTGTAATACCTCCTTCTCTCTGAATTGCCTTTTCTGCCACGCGAACAACAAGAACTGTTTCTTCTCCCATGGTTGCAGCACCTGCATTAAACGTACCTATTACTTTTGCATTATCACAATATGCAGGAATATTTTCCTTTCGGATAACGGGGTTTTCTTTTTCTCTGCAAATCATATATTTTAAACCGCCTTTCCCGTTTATATTTACTAAGTCTAATAATTTTGTAATCAGAATAGTTAAGTTATTATTACTTTACTCTATTTAAATATACAATCTTTTAATTAAAAAGTCAATATAATTAGACAATTATTACTATGGCAGAAGCATGAAACCGTAACCGCCTTTTACCACGGCTGAAATTGCAATAGGGTGTATAAAGATTATTTGAAGAATATTATGGAAAGAGCAATTAGCGGAAAGTCTTTAGAGTCTGTTAACTTTAGCTTCAGGATTAGCAGAATCAATGTTTGAGCGAAGATAAGTTTTGATTCTGCCCTGAACAAGTTTACAGACTCTTTAGGCTGTGAGCTTAGCGATTGGAATAATATTCTTCAAATATAAAATATGCACCCATTGCAATATTACTTGACTTGTTAAATATTATTTGATAATATAAAAATGTTAAGTAATTTATTAACTATTTTAAATAAAAGTGTAGGTTATAGTATGGATAGTAAAGTTACTATGCAAGATATTGCAGACATGTTAGATATTACTAAGGTTTCTGTTTCAAAGGCTATTAATAATCAGCCGGGAATCAGTGATAATCTGCGTGAGCAGATATTGACCACGGCTAAAAAAATGGGTTACCATAAAACAAATAACAGAGAAAAATCAACTAGCTATAATTTTGCTTGGATATGCCCGAAACGTTTTTTTTTAGAGGATGAAACTTTTTATACTACAATATATTATTATATAAATAAACGCCTCATGGAGAAAGACCATACCATTTCCTGCTTCGTCATAAATGATAAAGAAGAGAGTGAGAACAAACTCCCTCTGCAGTTTTCACAAGAATCTTTTGATGGTATCTTTATTGCCGGCGAGTTCGAACGAAGCTATTTGAAAAAACTTGAGATGATAGACTGTGCCAAGATTGCCATTGACTTTTATCTCCCGGATATGAACATCGATAGTATTGTTACCGATAATTTTTATACAGGTTTTGAGGCCACAAATTATCTGATTCGGAAAGGACATATGAAAATAGGCTTCGTGGGCAATATCAATAATACATCAAGCATATGTGATCGCTATTTTGGTTATCTTAAGGCACTTATGTTAAACGATCTTCCGGTTCGCAATGATTGGCGAATTGTAAATAATGATCCAGTTACTGGAGCTTATACATTGGATTTTAGCTTGCCTAAGGAATTGCCTACAAGCTTTGTATGCCATTGCGATAAAGCGGCCTTTATTTTAATGCAAAAGTTACATATCGAAGGCTATAAAGTACCTGAAGATGTTTCTGTGATTAGTTTCGATAATACAAGTATATGTGAACTTACAATCCCGAAACTTACCAGTATAGACATTAATCGAAAGCAGATCGCTTTACAAAGTATTGATCAAATGTTGCGTCGCTTGGAGCATACGGATTCTTCCCCTCGTAAGATATATTTGGGGGGTCATCTTGTTGAAAGAGATTCCATTACATCGCCCCGTAAGGAACAACTAATTCCATAGATGTTATTGTTGTTTTCTTGTTAAAGGATTTTTATTCTGCTTAGATTATATATCGGACTGTGCTGTAAATTGAGTATCTTTTATCGTTTGAATACATGCAATACGGAAGAAACTCCCGCAAAAATCAGCGCGGCAATCGGCCAAACCACCCAAGTAAATTCCCAATTGTTTGTATAAAAGCTCCATCCAAGATAGACTGCCACAATAATCGGCCAGTAGATGCCCGCGAATTTCGATACCTTTTTCGCATGCTCCTGTTCTTTCGGCTCAAACTCACCTTCACGCAGCAGTTGGTCATAACTATCTTTTATAGTCCCAGCAGTAATAAGAAGATATACCGCGACGGAGACGACCGCCAGCAGCAGGGCTACAAAGAATGATAACGTCATGTCTGAAGCCTCGAATATGCCAGTGACGATAAGAGGTACAGCACCCAAAATGCAGAGAACAACGCCAATTGCCGTATTCCGAACATACGTTATTTCAAATGCCACCCGTTTTTCCCTTATAATGCCCGATAAACCGTACTCAAGCTCAAAATTACTATTTTGCAGGTATTCAAAGCGTTTCATTTTTGCACTGTTGATAATGAATATGGTGACAGCCCCCGAGACCATCAATAATAGCGCTATAATGCCAACACCGTATGCGACGCTTTCAGTTACGGCGATGCCCTCCCCCGATACTGCGGACAGCAGAATCAATACAACTGGGGAGAGAATACATAACATAACGCCAAATGCAATCTGTCTTCCACAGTTGGCTTTATTCCCTAAAAAATCGTTCATTATTTACAACTTTGCAGCGGTGTGAACTTGTTGATTTCATGGGCAAAAGCCTTTCTGTCTCTCAACAGGAAGCACTACTTGAAATAAACCGGAGCTCTCTGTACTACAAACCCGTTGCTGCTGACAGCGACGATTTGTTAATCAAAATGCATATTGACAAGATTTATATCGCACATCCTGAGTTCGGATATCGTAGGATATGTGCATGGCTGAATCGCTATAATGGGATTGTTATCAACCATAAAGCAGTTCTGCGGCATATGCGTGAAATGGACATACAAGCAGTTTATCCGCGGGAAAATACAAGCAAGCAAGACCTTGCAAATCCAATATACCCATATTTGCTGAAAGGCCTGAATATCAGTCATCCGAATCAAGTCTGGAGAATAGGTCTGACTTACATCCCTTGAACAGGCTACCGCCCGCCCTTGACAACCGCGTATGTTATTGCATAAGCATGTTTACAGATATTGGAGGTTAACCTAACTTGTTTTTTTAAAATTTTTGTCTTGACAAAGGGGTGTACTTTAATGTAATAATTCTTTGCAAATAAATCTCGTTGGCCAAAACTCATATAAATAGAGAACAATAATACCCCCACAAAAAGACTTGAATTGTTGAGAAACAATTGGTAAGGCTTGATAGATTATTTCTGGATTATCGATCAACATCGTTGTATGCGGTGTCCAATCGTAACTTGTTCCAAATAACCCCTTTAAAGTGATAAGTTCTCTATTTGTGTCAGGCACGACAAAGAGTATCTTAGAGCCGCCAAATATTCTTTTAAAACTGGAATAATAATGGAAAAAAGATTTTTTGAACCGACAGGGCGTTGCTTATAATTATATACATAGACTGGAATTCACCTCGTTATCGTCAAGATTCCTGCACAAAAAGAGAACTTTTTAAATGTTATCTTGTTCTTGAAATGCTCTTTCAGTTCATCATATACAAAATAAAATTCATCCTCATCCCATCCTTCTCCGCATGCCTCCTTGCACGAATTCAATAGCAATCGGTTCTCAAAAGCAACGTCGCCGATTAAAATCTTCCCGTTGGCATGAAGCCGCTTGAACAGCGATTCAATAAGCAGAACTTTTTCTGCATCAGGCAGGTGGTGCAAAGAATATGTAGCAAGGATGAAATCAAAGCAGGCAGAAGAGATTTCAACGGGAAGCCCCTTGCTGAAGTCCGCTTGAATCAAGGTGGCATTCGGCATCTTTTCTCTGGCGATCCGTATCATTTCATGTGAAAAATCAACGCCGACGATCTGGCACCCTTGTTCATAAAGCTCCTTTGTCAAGGTTCCTGTACCAAAGCCGATGTCCAGCACAGACGCTTCTCTTTGGTTAAGTACCGCATTATATACTGCATTCAATATGTTTTTATAACCAGCAAATGGATAGTTATTCGCTTCATCGCACAGACCGACGCTTTTGTCATATCCGCCTGCCCACAAATCAAAACCTTTATTGTCAAGCATTTTTATATACTCCCTTATAAATCAGCAGTTCCCGAATTGCTATAAAAATTCCTGCTTACCGTGATGTTGTAAACTTTACACCCATAGCGCCATGCTTTCCCATATAATAAAAGATATAGCTTTTCCTTGGCGAAAGCTATATCTTTTTGGTGCGCCCGACAGGATTCGAACCTGCGGCCTTCTGATTCGTAGTCAGGCACTCTATCCAGCTGAGCTACGGGCGCATATTTCAACATCAATTATAATAACATATTGAATATTAAAAATCAAATACCCAAACTTTCAATTCGTAATTTGAACTTATGTTATTTTGAACACTCATTCGGCAGATTCAAGCTTTGTAAGTTCTAAGGCCAGCAGCCTTAAGAATCCAAAAACTTTTGAAACTCGCCTAAGCTCAGACAATCAAAAGCTCTAAGGATTCTTTGCGGCAGCAAAGCCAAGAACTTATCAAAACTTTCATAATGCTCATTCGTCGATCAAAATAGCATAATCCAATTTATGCCTGATTTCATATTGCGAATCAAATACCCAAACTGAGCTGTTCCGTAATAAAATTTTATTATGGAACAGCTCATATTTTAGCACCTAGTGATTTTTTAAAGGTGATATTGGTCTCCATTTAGAAAAGCTTTTCCTTTAATAAATGCTGAAAAATCGTCATCTGCCGGCACCTGCTGTGGTAATAGACTGATATGCACAAATACCACTTTTATATATATTTCTAATCAAACATTACTCTATGAAATCACATGCTGCACTCAGCCTTTAATTGATCCAATCATAACGCCTTTTACAAAATACTTCTGTATAAATGGATAGATAAGAAGGACTGGAATCATACTCACTACAATCAAAGCATATTTGATGACTGCCGCAGCCTTTGCGATCAAAGTCTGGAGCTCAGGGTCATCAACTGTAGAAGGATCGATCCTACTTGCCATCAGAATCTCACGTAAAAAGATGGTCAACGGATAAAGTTCTTTTTTATTCAGATAGATCATCGCATTGAAATAAGCATTCCAATGTCCTACGGCATAAAAAAGTACAAGTACCGCTATCACCGATTTCGATAATGGAAGCACTATGCTGATAAAATATCTAAAATCACTGCACCCGTCTATTTGAGCAGCCTCCAGAAGTTCCTGAGGGATATTGGACTGAATAAATGTCCTTGCAATAACCATATTATATACTCCTAGTGCTCCAGGAAGCAAAATCGCCCATGGAGTATTAAGCATATGGAGACGTTGGATCAGGATATAACTTGGTATCAACCCGCCGCTAAAAAACATTGTAAAGGCAAAGAAAAACATAAAGCCGTTTCGCCCAGGCAAATCACGCCTTGACATGACATATGCCGCTATCATGGTAACAATAATATTAATGGTAGTGCCCACCACCGTGTAAAACAAGGAATTACGGAATCCCAGGTAAACTTCATCGGTTTTCAGTATTGTCTTATATCCTTCCAGACTGAAATCAACCGGCCATAAATATACTTTTCCAGCCTCCACGGCAGGACCTGACGAAAAAGAAGCGGCAAGCACGAAGATGCAGGGATATAATACCAAAAGAAATACTATTGTCAAGGCAACTGTGATCAGAAAATAAAACACTTTGTCACCCCAACTGAGCGATTTTAATTTATTCATTTCGCACCTCCTAGAAAATTCCGCTGCCGCTTAACTTTTTGCTTATCGTATTGGCCAGAATAAGCAATGCAAAGTTAATGACAGAATTAAACATACCAATTGCCGTAGCATAGGAGAAATCCGTGATTCCAGATGCAAGACCCACCTTGTATACATAAGTTGAAATAATTTCACTGTAGGCGATATTAAGGTTATTCTGCATGAGATATGCTTTTTCAAAACCTATACTCATAATATGTCCAACCGCAAGAATCAGCATGATGCTGATCGTAGGCATGATACCTGGAATATCTATATATCGCAGCCTCTGAAAGCGCGTAGCACCGTCAATGGTCGCTGCCTCGTACAAGGTTGGATCAATTCCCGCAAGAGCAGCGATATAGATAATCGAACTATATCCTGCATTCTGCCATACCCCAGACCATACGTAAATATGTTTGAATAAGCGCCCCTTGGCCAGAATATCCGGTGCCGTAGTGCCTGTAAGCATTGTATAAATGGCTCCATAAATACCGCTGCGATAATTCAAAAGCTGGAAAATCAAACCTACTATAACTACTGTAGAGATAAAATGCGGCAGATATGTGACCGTCTGAATAATTTTTTTGTATTTTCTACCTGGCAATGCGTTTAAAAACAGGGCAAACAGGATCGGTATCGGGAATGTTAATAAGCCATATATCGATAGGGTCAGAGTATTTCTCAGCGTTCTTGCAAAGTAAGCCGATTTAAAAAACTTGGTAAAATTATCTAATCCGACCCATGCGCTTCCAAAGATACCATCCCGAAAATTATATTTTTTAAATGCGATAATCAAACCTCCCATTGGAATATAAGCAAAGATAAATGTAAATAGCAGCGGAATCAAAAGCATCAGATAAAGCTGCCATCTTCTTAACATTCTTTGTTTGAGAGATTGGGATGATATTTGTACAATCTCTTTGGACGCATCAACTGATATATAGCCGTTCCTATCTTTCATTTTCACTAAGCACTCCCCCCTTTTTATTTTGTTTGTAAGACGGCATCCAGTGCTGCCATCTTACAAACAGATTGAATTATTATTTCCTTATTTGAGAGTACGGTTATATGCTGCTTGAGCTGCATCGAGCCATTGCTGAAGACCCATACCTTTCATTTCATCAAGATAAGTCTTCCACCCTGAATCGTCCAGGGGACGCTGTCCCGTTATAAACTCTGCAGTCGCCGTATTCACATAAGTGGTGATATCGGTGGTCGGCGTAGCGATACTCTGTGCTTCATCAATGGTGTAATGGAGCGCTGGAATTGTTACCTTAGGATGCCGGTCGGCATAATACTTGGTATTGATAATTCCAGGTATCTGGCTTGGTAGATCGCTCACAAATTTGTCTTTCTTGCTCGTCACACCATCTGTATATCCCAAATTCATCTTAAGGGATGCATAGCGAGGTCCCGCGTTCTGCCATGACCTGTTATGATTTGATGTCCATACATTCTGTTCTGTTCCATACCTATATACCATAGTAACCGCATCCGTAATGCCATTGACTACATTCGTGTTCGTGTATTTTGCACATTCCTTCGGATCACTTGTCCAGTCATAGCCTTCCCGGCCAAAACGGTTTATCATGGTTATGGTATAGTTGTAGAAATATTCTCCAAGGCGATATGCCTCTTCCGAATGCTTACAAGAGGATGTGATATACCAAATTGTACCTGGATTATAGGAACTGTATGGCGTCCAGCTTATCCCCTTGGGACCTGTGAGGGGCTCGATGCATTCCATCTGCAGGAAGTTCGGATTTTTATCATTATCTGGCCAGTTGCCGCCGTTGCTTCCTACCGATACAAAGCCTACGATCGGGGTTTCCGCATTCAAAGTAGCCTTGAACTGTGTATCATCATCAACGAAGATAGAGTTTGACAAAAGCCCTTCTTTATAAAGACTCTTCATATACTGCAGCCCTTCTCTCCAGGCATCTTTCGTCCATGGAGCGATAACCTTTGAGCTGTCATTCTCATCCAGCTGCATGCTTACGCCATTACTAAAAATGAAGCAATTCATAAGAGCCCAAACTGTATTCTGACCATAAGTGCCTGAAGCCATACCATATACACCAATTTCATCCTTTTTCCCGTTACCGTTTGGATCTTTGTTTACGAAGGCACGGAGTACATTTGCCAGCTCATCCGTAGTCTTTGGCACCTTTAAATTCAAAGTATCCAGCCATTTTCGGTTGATATAACAACGGTAGGGAGTTAAGTTCCATGTCTCATACTCATACTTTGCATGTCCGTATATTTTGCCGTCTGCTGATGTCATAGCAGTTAGCATGGCTTTTTTGTCTTCTCCCGGAATTTTGGCAAAGTTAGGAGACATTTTTACATTGTTTACATAGTCATTCAAAGGTATGAATAATCCCTTGCTTCCATACTCAAGTACACTTGTGGAATCCAAGCCAACATCCACTATATCCGGCATGTCGCCGCCACTGGATGCCATTAAAGACAACTTAGTCTTAAGGTCATTACCGTCTGTCGGAAATTCAAAAAATTCAAGCTTTACATTACAATCTTTTTCAAGCTTTTTGGTAAGCTCATTGTCCTTATAGCTGGTGATGTATTGGCTGGGTTGAATACCGACTTTCAGAGTTACACCACCCAGATCCGGCCCGCCAGCTCCTGTGAGCTTATACTCACCCTTTGTCTCATTGCCGGATGAATCCTTGGATGTTTTGTTGTTCTTGCCGCATCCTGCAAAACTGAAAAATACCAAGATCAATGCAAGAACAATTGCTATGATTTGATTTTTTTTCATTGAGAATCCTCCTTGTATAATAGTTTTATAAGCAGTAATGCAAACTGCTTACAGATTTATATAACCGGCATAAATAAATAGGAATTATACCAGCCATATCGCGAATGAAAAAGTACACTTTATCCACATCATTTCACTCTCATACAGTAATCAATATATAGAGAACGAGAACTGGCATCCATCGGGATAAAAACAAGTGCGATAAATCTTATCCCCCCATTCCCTCTTTAGCTTTGCATCCGTCAGTATGATTTCTTCTGTTTTCGCCTTCCCTGCTCCGGAAAATATTATTTGACCGCCGCCTTCTATGAAAAGCACTCCGTCCTTCCATTCCGTTTTTCTTAATGTCATAAGGGTAAGATAAGTGCCTTTTATCTGAGGCGTGAAAGTATCGGTAACGGTGATCCGCTGTCCCTTGACAAATTCAACCTTCCTTAAATAGCTCTGTACCGTCCCTGCAGGATAAGCCTTGGCAAGTTCCATAGTGATAGACACGCATGAATCCGAAAAGTTGACATCGCTTACTTCCGCCTTGTGTTCTGCTCCCGGAAGCTGAACTGCATCATTAAAGGTAAGAACATTGTGATAGCATGACTGCATCGTCCATATCTCATACCTCTGGGGTGAGAATGTCTTTCTGGAATAGGTTTCTACCCCCACATCGATAAGCAGGGGCCTGTTATCCCGATACAGCGTTATGCTTCCTGTATCATTATGATTGTGGCTGTCATTATTGCAGCCGGCTTTTACGGCCAGACAGAACTTATCGTCTCTTGCAATCATAAGGCCCGCACTCTCATACCAGATGTCGGGCTTCACTGGTGATTTGGAAGTGTCATAAGATGCAATTTCCTCCTCGTTGAATATACCCTGCAGGCGGTAGAACAGGTTACATGCCATCGGCTGAAGCCGTGCTGAATCCAGCTTATGGTCCATCGCTGCCCAGCTCATCATATCTTCATTTCCCGTACGCTTTGCAAAGAGGAATTCCCTTACTCCCGCCCGTCCGGCTATGGGTGAACAGTCCGCAAAATTGATATAGTATCGATCGTCTACGTGGACATTCATGATGTACGAGGCGATGTTCTTGATCTTATTTTTCTGATATACATTAAGGAATGCATCATCCATCACGGCATCCAAAACTTCAATGGCATTAAACAGGCAAAGGCCAGCTGCACGGTAATAGCCGGCTCCTTCATCGCAGCATCCATCCTCCCCATACCCGTCAACAAAATAATCAAGGCCTCTGCATGCCTGCAGAATCACCTCATGTATATCATTATCCGTAATGTTCTCCCTGCTTGTCAGCGCAATCAGCACGTTCTGGGTAATCCACGGGGTCCAATTGTTTACACGTCCCCATCCCCCCATCCAGCCAAAGCGGTTTCTCAGGTAAGGCGTAAGGATGCGGTCTGTGATTTCCCTATCGATCCTTTTGGTGATAAACGGGCAGATCTCATCCAGTTCCTCTTTCAGCAGATATTCCGCCATGGCCAGCTGAGCGCCCGTCTCGGCAGCAAACAAATCAAGTATCGGATCGGTACTGTCCGGCAGGCAGTAATGCTGCGACCACATATAGCAATTATGAGCCGGAATCTGCCAGCCGCTCTCTTCACAAATTGCCATAAGCCCGTTCACGATATCGTCAAGAAACCTTCCCCCGCCTTCTGCACATTCCGCCAGTATCAGCGTATTCAATATTCTTCTCCGGTTAAAATATAGTGCTTCATAGTTGGAACGGTTCCCTGTCCGGCAAAACTCCATGTACTTTGTGGCAGGAAGCACAGGATAAGCATAATTGATGTATTTTTCTCCCCCCTGAATGATTTCCTGCCTGAAATCATCCGGAAGGCTCCCCCAGCACTTTCTGTCCGATTCTGGTGCATATGGCGCAAACTTCTTAAAACCCTTCCGATATGAGCTCGCAATCTCAACAAACAATTACAATTCCCCCTTTTATATCGATCCCCTATATAATTATGTAATTTCCCCCTACTTCCCATGTGCCCGTCTTCGACCAGGCACAGTAAAATGCCAGTATCTTACATAAAGTCAAAAACCTTTATTATCAATAAATTATTTTCTTAAAAATTCTTTAGATGCGAAATCCTTGACTTTTGCCTGCAAGTTTGTTGCTGAATTTAGAATCTCTCCCGTAAGATTTACGATATTCAGATGGCGTCATGCCCATCTCTTTTTTAAAAATCCTGGAAAAGTATTGTGGATCTTGGTATCCTACCCCTGAAGATATCTCAGATATCGCTATATCTGTTTCTTTCAGCAGATTGCATGCCCTATCCAATCTGACATCCGTAATATATTTCGTTAAAGTTATGCCTTTTTCTTTCCTGAATAAGTTTGAATAATAATTTGCCGATATAAGAAATTTTTTTGCAAGTCCGTTTACCGTAATATTTTTATCGATATGTCCCAAGATATACTTTTCAGTTTTATTTATGATATTTCCTGTACAGGTTACATACCTTCCTATAATGTCCGTAATTTTTAATATCTTATCATAAATATCTTCCACTAATTCGTTTAAATCATCATAGCAGCAGATTTTATCCCCATTTAGCATGTTATAAGGTATAAACCTTTTTAACTCAATATTATTTTTGTGGCATTTTGTAACAAGGATGTCAATACATTTTGAATACATGATGTTTATATACTGCAGGTTATTGCTGTTATCCTTAATGAAAATGCTCCTCAGCAAAATCTTGATATTTTTAAGATCGCCTTTATCTATAAGATTCTGGAGCATTTTAAGTTTATAATCATTATGCAAACAGTTTTTACTGCTCATAAAATCGCGTAAGTATCTGTAAATGCAGTTATTGCCTGAGAACAGCCTGTGAGATAGGGCATACTTTGCATCCTCATATATCATGGAAGTAATACCGCTGCTCACTCTGCTTATCGACATTGTAGAAGGGATATGCAATTTCTCTACAATTTCATAAAAAACAGTATTTGTATATTCATTGATATCATTCTCTAATATAAATTTGTCTTGCCCGAACATAATAATAAATATCTGCCTTGGCTCTATTAAGTTATCTATTACCCTGGCTTTATAATTCCCCGCCTTTTCTTTTAAAAACATCTTGACTTTCGTTTTGATATTATCAAACGAGGTAGATTCATTTACCTTTGTGTTCAAATTTAAAATAGCTAAAACACAATAACCATCCCCGCCATCGTTTATATTACCGATACTGTTTCCGGCCATTTCAGCCGCCATAATTACAGGGTTATAAAAAATCTCATTAACCTTCCGCTCAAATCTAAGATTTTCATTGACCCTTTTAAGTTTCGATGCCGCACTTTCAGCTTGAAGCGCCCTTTTTTCTCCATTTAATTCTTCAATGACCCTGTTTAGAATTTCCTTAATGTTTGCCAAAGTTACAGGTTTAAGTATATAGCCTTCAGCCCCACTATTGATTGCTTCCTGTACATGTTCAAATCCAGCATATTTGCTTATCATTATAAATTTAATATAAGGAAAATCATTACGGGTCCTCTTTAGCAGACCAATTCCATCCATGTAGGGAATTTCGATATCTGCGATCACTACATCCGGCTTCCAGGCTTTGATAATTGCAAAAGCTTCCTTGCCATCTTCTGCCTCCATTACCGCTCCAAAGTTAAGCCCAATTTCATTAAGCTTCGTTATAATTCCTTTTCTTGTTCCTTTCTCATCATCGGCAACCAGGAGTTTGTACATATTAAATCCCCTTCGCAAAATCTCCGGTATGATAATTAAAGTTTCGATACCCTGCTTGACTCTCCTACCTATATTTAAGCCGTATCTATTATAAAATATAACTTTAATCAGATATTTATTTCCCCTTTATACTTGTTTTCGGTAATTTTTTAACCTGAAATGCCACCATCATAAAATTTCTTTTGTTTTATAGCCCAATGCATAATTTTCCTCCTTTTTACTGTCTTTGTTAAATTAACAAGTTTGAATCCTGTATTGAATACATTAAATTTAAACTTTTTCATCAATTTTGTGACTTTTCATATAATTGATTATAATACGTTTATTTCCACATGGGCATGGACGCTTTACAGATTTTATGTGGACATTTCTTAGAATCGATCAAACTTTCAATTTCTGCAAAAATGTTAAAAACGTTTATCAAAATATGTGTGTAAATTTAAGAAAACAGTTATAATTCTCACTCGGTTCGGTTAATCTTTTTGATATAATAGATTTATTGTCACTAGTTTTGGGGCAACTTTTTGGTATAATATTCAATATGGGAGTTGATATGCAGTGAGATTAGGCAGACCCCGGTTTTTGAACCGAATTTTAAAATATAAACATATTTTACTGTCATTAGTGTTCTTAATACAGATAGTATGGTTTTTTTATTGTGAAAAGACCGTAGTACCAAAGCATATTATGTATTCTCCATTGGATGATTACATACCGTTTGTCAAAGAATTTGTAATCGCATATGTTCTCTGGTATGTATATATGCCGGCAGGATTTATATACCTTGCAATCGTATCAAAAAAAGATTACTATAAGCTCTTAATATATATGTTTACAGGAATGACTATCTCACAGATTTTATATATCATTTACCCGAGCATGCAAAACCTTCGTCCGGTAATAACGGGAACGGATATTTTCTCAAGGGCGGTGCATTACATCTACAGTATCGATACTCCCACAAATGTTACCCCAAGCGTTCATGTGGTTAATTCAATGGCCGTATATATATCGCTTGCGGGGAGTCCCAAAATTTCGAAGAAAAGATGGATAAAGGTCCTTTTATTTGTATTTACCTTTTTGATAATCGCATCTACCATGTTTATCAAGCAGCATTCAATCGTCGATGTTTTCTGGGGGATTGCGCTATCTTGCATACTGTACATTTTTATATTTCCTCTGGTTGAATTTATTAAACGTCGAAAACATTAAAAATAAATATCCCCGCATAAAATGGCCTCTGCAACGCCTTCAGCCGAAGCCGCTCAAGAATAAACTTACCGATAAAAAATAAATCATAATATCGAAATATAGCCGATAAAAAGTTACTCACTTTTTAATCACTCTAAAAAACTTGGAATCTCCTATTTCCAAGGGCTTTCGATCTTTTTCTTTTTATCAAGTGTCAAAAGGGGAATTATACTAATTATAAAGTATCAAGTCAATTTACATATATTTCATTTCAGTTTAAGAAGGAATAACCGATATCAGTATAGAATGATAAATTTTGGGATGCATCTTATATAAAAGTCAAAGTATTCGATGTGCATTCTTAATAAAATAGACAAGAGGTGATTCTTTTTATGTCTGATTATAAAATGGCACTTTCAGGGGAAGAAAAGGACATATTGGATGGGAAGCGTGGTCCTGTATTACAAAAGGTCATGAAATCGGTAGTTCTTTACGGTGAAACATTCGGAGCCAAAAGGCTTCTAAAGATCGATGGTCCTGTACATCTTGTAACTTCATTTGGAGTGCCGATGCTTACGCCCGTATTCGATATAATGGATGAATTAATCTCAAATGGGTTAAAAACAGAATATCCATTTACAGTGAACCCGAGACCTATGGACTTTGAAAATGTAAAGTGCAGCATCATTCAAAAAATAGTGTTTAAAATGATGTATGGAAAGCAAAAAGCATATGAGGAACAGCTTAAAAAGGTAGGGCTCAAGGATACGAATGCATTTTCCTGTACATGCTACCTACCGGAAGTAGGAAATACGCCAAAGAAAGGTGACATACTTGCCTGGGCCGAATCATCAGCAGTAGTATTTGCAAATTCTGTAATAGGTGCCAGAACCAACAGGAATTCCGGAATAATAGAACTTTTATGCGGCATAGTGGGCAGAGCTCCAGAGTTCGGCCTTTTGACAGATGAAGGCAGAAAGGCAAAATGGCTTATCAAAGTTGAAACGTCTAAAGTACCTGAGGCGCAGGTGCTTGGAAGCGCCATAGGGATGAAAGTCGTCGAAGATGTGCCGTACATAACGGGTCTTGATAAATTCTTAGGAGCAGGTATGAGCGATAAAACCCTGGCCTATTTAAAGGATATGGGGGCAGCAAGCGCATCAAACGGAGCTGTCGGATTATACCATGTGGAAAACATTACTCCTGAAGCCATAGATAAAGAAAAGGAGCTTTTAGCCGAAGGATATAAAACATATGTGATAGATGACAATGAGATAGAAAGGGTAATAAGCTCATATCCTATATTATGGAAGGATATATACTCAAAACCAAAGGTATGCTTTATAGGATGTCCTCACTTGACTTTGAACCAGTTGCATGAATGGGCGGATAATATATCAAACGCTCTTAAAAAGGCAAATTTAAGGAAAGTCGCTGTAAATACAATACTATGTGGAGCTCCCGGCGTATTGGAGAAATTCAAAAAAGATAAAGAGACATATTCAAATCTTAAAAATATGGGCGTAAACTTAACATCTATCTGTCCGCTTATGTACATGGATAACTTTATATGCGCAAAGCAGCCTGTAATTACAAATTCCAATAAATTGAGGACATATACATCCGCAAGGTACTTTAAGGATGAAGAAATATTGAAGTTAATAGCAGGTAAGGGCATAAGGGAGGTTTCGAATAAATGAGCAGAGTATTTAAGGGAAGAGCAATTCTTAAGGGAAATATAAAGGGAGAATGCGTCGTAAGCCACGAAGGATTGAATACATTAGCGACTTATCAGATGAGCATATTGAAAAAATCCAAAAATGCTATTTGCGCCGACCAGAACAATAAGGACTTATATAAAAAAGACCTTGCCGGTAAAATAATATGCCTTCCAAAAACCATAGGCTCGACAACAGGAGGGATGGTCCTTCAAACTGCCGTGAAGATGGGTATAGGTCCTATCGCAATGCTTTTTTCAGAACATATAGATTCCCTTGCCGCCTCCGGGATAATACTATCGGATGTATGGAATTCCATCAAAATAGTATCCGTGGATCAACTTGGGCAGCAATTTTTAGAATATGTAAAAAATGGACAAACTATAGAGATAAAAGAAGATGGAACTGTAATAGTTGAAGGTGATTGATTATGGGATATGAAAAAATATTTGAACCCGGACAGATAGGAAAATGTAAATTAAAAAACAGGATCATAATGGCTCCCATGGGCAATATAAATATGGCTGACCCCATAGGGAGACCTCTTTCGAAGATGATAGATTATTTCGTTGAAAGGGCGAAAGGCGGGTGCGCCCTTTTGATAACTGGCCTGACGCCTGTTTCATACGGCATAGACCCTACAGTATCCGAAGACAACGATACAACATATTTTCCGCGTATAGACGGCTCATCGAGGACGCGCCTTGCAGGCTGGAGAGATCTTGCAGCAGGGGTGCATTCGTATGATTCAAAGATATTCGTACAGCTTACGGCAGGTCTTGGAAGAGTCGGGTCTCCGGAACCGGCGCTAAAGGGAAAAATACTGAAATCCGCATCATGGAATAAAAACTTCTATGTACCACAGCTTCCACATTTGCCGTTTACCGATGCAGGAATAAAAAAAATAGTAAGAAGCTTTGGTCAGAGCGCAGTGAATGCAAAAGTCAGCGGCTTTGACGGAATACAACTGCATGGTCATGAAGGTTACCTTATGGACCAGCTTACGTCGTCTCCATGGAACAGAAGGATTTTCGGAAGATACAAGAATAAATTCCAGTTCGGTATAGATGTAGTCAGGGAAATAAAAAGCAGATGCGGAGAAAATTTCCCCGTAATATACAGGCTCGATTTAACCCAAGCATTACTGGAATCCTATGGCAGCGACATATTCAAAAGCCATTTTATGGGCATGGAAAGGACGATAGATGAAGGCCTTGAATTCTGCAAAGCCCTTGCAGATGCAGGAGTGGACGCATTTGATGTCGATAAAGGATGCTATGACAACTGGTTCTTCCCTCATCCTCCGGCATATTTTAACGATGCGCCATATGTTAAAGAGGTCGCGGGAAGGCTTAAGGAATATTTTGAGAAAAACAATATAAATTCAAAAGTTATAGGAGTCGGAAAGCTTGGAAAACCTGAAGTGGCCGAGGAAGTCCTCGAAAATGGCTGGTGTGACTTTATTATGCTCGGAAGACCCCTTCTTGCAGATCCTTACTGGCCTCGTAAAGTAAAGGAAGGAAAAGTAAGGGAAATCAACCATTGCATAGGCGACCAGGAAGGATGCATACAATCCTTTATACTTGGTGGTCATCCGTGCTGTGCAATAAATCCATACACAGGATTTGAAGATACGAAGGAAATTTCAAAGGCCAAAACTATAAAAAATGTTGCTATAATCGGAGCAGGCCCAGGCGGATGCGAGGCTGCAAGGACTGCTGCCTTAAGAGGGCATAAAGTTACCCTGTTTGAAAAGGACGGCAGAGTCGGCGGGCAGCTTTTAACCGGAAGCCGGCTTAAGATAAAACATGATGTATTGAGATATGTGCAGAATCTGCAATACCGCATGGACATTTTGCAGAAAAATGGTACTTTGGATATAAAGTATAATACCGAGGCAACCCTTGATGATTTAAAGGGAAAGTATGATGTCATAATATGCAGCAACGGTTTAAAACCCTTTATACCGGAAATACCCGGCATGGATACTATAAAGTACAGCGAGGCCCGGGAATTATTAAAAAACGGCATGGAAATGCCCGAGGGCACTAAAAAGGTTACCATAGTCGGGGGAGGCGTCGTAGGCTGTGAAATTGCATACTCACTCTGCTATGAGAAAGGTATGGATGTTACCGTTGTAGAGATGCTCCCCAACGTTATGACAGGTGTTGTCCATGCGAACCGTGCTATGCTCCTCTGGCTTATGTCAGGCATGGGTTCACCTTCAGGGAATAAAAAAGATGCGATAAAAATACCCGTAAAGATATATAACGCATCAAAAGTTGTAAAGTTTGGGAATGGCAAAACCTATATAAAGGCCAATAAAGGCAGGAAGGATCAATATACTCCATGGCAGACTCTTGTTCCTGAAAATATCCATAACCCATTTGATAAAAAGCTCAACCCTGCCAATACCGAAGATATAACTATAGATACCGATTATGTTATTTTTTCTGCAGGCGGAAGAGCTGATGATTCCCTTTATTACAGCCTTTTAAAAAATAATTCCGCAAATGAAATATATTGCGTAGGCGATGCGAGACAGCCCGGCAGGGCTTGGGAAGCAATCACTTCAGCAAATGATATCGCAAGAAATATTTAAGAGAAACATAATATCATTTTTTAAGTACAGTGCTATTTCATAGAAAGTATAACATTTACAGGGTTGAAGGAATAACAGATTAGGAGGATCAAAATTGGCAGCCAAATCTATAAAAGAGCTTATTGAAGTATATGAATCATCCAGAGTGGAAATTCAATCCAGCAAGATAATATTTTCAGGTATGGATGAAATGGATGTATACAATATAACCGCCCCATTTAAAGATATGTACAAAGAGGTCTTGGCAGGTAGGGTTGAAAAAAGAGAAAGTGAAGATTCTCGTACCGTATTTTTTGTAAATAAAGAAAACAGATGGATTCCAAAGGAAAATATGATGGATTTTCGTCTTCAGGACCCTTTTATAACTAAAATAAAAGGAGAACTTATATTCGGCGGAGTTGAAACGTATCCCCACCCCTATATAAAAAATGCCCTTGGATATAAAACTGTTTTTTACAGGGGCAGCAGCACGGAAAAGCTGCATAAGTTCACCGAAGGGCCCGGAATGATGAAAGATATAAGGCTTATCGAGTTTCCTGAAGGCGAAATCGGCATATTTACAAGGCCTCAGGGGAAAATTGGCGGAAGAGGAAAAATAGGTTTTATAAAGATAAAATCACTTGATGAACTGAATGCCGATATTATAAGTTCCGCTAAACTTATTGAAGACCAGTTTATCGATGAAGAATGGGGAGGCCCGAATGAGCTTCATATATTGAATAACGGGCTTGTCGGCATCCTCGGACACATTGCACGTTTTGACGAAAAAGGTTACAGGCATTATTATTCAATGGTATTTTCATTTGACCCTAAAACATGTAAAGCTTCAGATATTAGAATAATTTTAATGAGAAGTGAATTGCCTGACGGAAGCGCTAAAAGGCCCGACTTGAAGGATGTATTGTTCAGCGGTGGAATAATAAGGTTAAACAATGGAAAAGCCGAACTATATGTAGGCGTAAGCGATGCTGAAGCATACAAGGTTACAATTGAAGATCCGTTTAAAATTTATGAAAAATAAGCATCACGAGAAAGATAGGGAAGCTTAACCAAGTATAAGCTTCCCTATCTTTTATATTCTGCTGTCTTTTTCCTCATCTTCATATTTTATGACAGCTATCAGGTAAAATTCATCTTTGTTTTTTAATTATACATATGTGAACTATTTATTTTCCGGTTCTGACCCGGCAGTGACTGTTTTTGATGAAATATTTCCTACATTTAAAATAAGGTTGAATACTATCCCGAATATTGCCGCAGTCGCTATTGCAGGAAGCTTAAGACCAAACATCGGAATCATGCCTCCCGGGAATGCGAACGTTCCGCCTATTCCAATTGTCAGTATTGTTGATATTACTGCAAGATTTCTTGTATCAAACATATCGACATTTTTATTTATCATAATTGCGATTCCCTGTACGCCTATTACACCAAAGAGATATATCGTGATTCCTCCGATTACTGCAGCCGGTATTGAAAATACCAGCGCTGAGAGATTGCCGAAAAACGATATAATCATTGTTATGACTGCCGCTGCGATAAGCACGCCGGTGGAAAAATTCTTCGTAATTGCCATTGTACTTAAGTTCTCACCATAATTTGTGCCGGCAGGCCCGCCTAACATGGCTGAAATCATATCTCCCAGGCCATCACCTATGAGGTTTAACCCGAGTTTATCCGCTATTTTATATGTCTTTTTTCTATCAAGCTTTTTCGATAAATCATTTACATACAAATCAAGCTGGTATACATGAGCTGAAGATTCAGGTATTGTTGCAATCGCGATTGGCATTATTGCAAGTAGGGATGACCAGCTCCATGTCGGAAGTGTAAAATGCGGAACTGTAATTACGGATGCGGATGTTATTTTTGCAAAATCCACAAGACCTGCAGGTATGCTCAATAAATAACCTAATATTATACCAAACAATATTGAAAGCTGTCCAAGCGTACCTTTTAAATATACTGAAAATATGATTGTGGACACCAGCGTTATCAGTGCTATGCCCCAGTTCTGAGAAGCGTTGCTCATGGCCGTATTGGTAAGTGAAAGCCCTATTATTATCGCAATGCTGCCTGTAACCGATGGAGGAAGTATCTTATCCATCTTTTCTTTACCGTATATTTTTATCAGGATCCCTGCCACAATGGATATAAGACCTGATGCTACAATTCCGAACTGCGCTTTGGAAATAAGGCTGTCCGGTGCTATCTGGCCCAGCTTTTTAACTCCTGTTATAGCGACTATCGCAGTAATGTATGAAAAGCTCGAACCATAGAAAAGAGGAAGCTGCCTCTTTGTTATGAGCAGAAAGCAAAGAGTTGCAAGTCCGCTTGCAAATAAAGTCGTTGATACGTGGAAACCTGTCAGTAATGCCACAAGAACTGTTGCAGGGAACATTACAAGTATCTGCTGGAGTGCGAATAAAATCAATTTCCATAGCGGGGGATTTTCATCTGGTAAATAACCGACTATTTTTTTCTCTTTCATTGTTTACACCTTCCTATTTAATATTTTTTAATTTTGTTAAAGAGAAATACCCTTTTCCTGTCAGGGTTGAAGTCCCGGGCAAAGCTTTCGCCGCATATAAAAAAACTTCTTACCCTGTCCGGTAAGAAGTTTGTCTGCCATTTGATTAACACACACAACTATATATCCATATCTTACCGGTCTCTCAGGGCCAATTTAAAGATATATTTATTGCATTTTTATCAGTATAACATCTCCGCCATATGAAGTCAATATCTATTTTTCTTGAGTTTCCGCATATTTATCCACACCACCTGATTTAAGAGAGAACAGTTGTC